>NZ_RQVC01000010.1:0-94982 GCF_003992085.1 Veillonella sp. CHU732 | reverse complement strand
AGAACTTTAGTGATTGCTGCTGTTAAAGTAGTTTTACCATGGTCAACGTGACCGATAGTACCAATGTTAACGTGTGGCTTATTACGTTCAAATTTTGCTTTTGCCATTTTGAATTGTCCTCCCGGATAATTAAAACTATATATATAGTAATCCTATGGGGCTAAAAGCCCCATTGGATACACTTTTGATTAGCCATTTTTCTTAGCTTGAATTTCTTCAGCAATTTTCTTAGGCACTTCTTCATAATGATCGAATGTCATGGAGTAGTTACCGCGACCTTGTGTTTTGGAACGAAGGTCAGTAGCATATCCGAACATTTCGCTCAATGGAACATATGCTTTGATATGTTGGGAACCGTTGCGAGCTTCCATACCATCCATACGGCCACGACGGGAGTTCAAATCACCGATTACGTCGCCCATGTATTCTTCAGGAACTTCTACTTCAACAGCCATGTATGGTTCAAGTAATGCTGGGTCAGCTTTACGAGCACCCTCTTTGAAGCCCATGGAACCTGCAATTTTGAAGGCCATTTCAGAGGAGTCAACATCATGGTAGGAACCGTCAAATACGATAACTTTGATGTCAACCATTGGATAACCAGCGATAACACCGGATTCCATAGCCTCTTTAACACCGTTCTCAACTGGTCCAATGTATTCACGAGGAATAGAACCACCAACAACTTTATTTTCAAATTCGAAACCAGCACCTGGTTCTTGAGGAATGATTTCCAACCAGCAATGGCCGTATTGACCTTTACCACCAGATTGGCGAACGAATTTACCTTCAGATTTAACTGCTTTACGAATTGTTTCGCGGTACGCTACTTGAGGTTTACCTACATTACATTCAACCTTGAACTCACGGTTCATACGGTCAACGATGATGTCAAGGTGAAGCTCACCCATACCGGAAATGATTGTTTGTCCAGTTTCTTCGTCAGTACGAACTTTGAAAGTTGGATCTTCTTCAGCCAAGCGAGCTAACGCCATACCCATTTTTTCTTGGTCCGCTTTAGTTTTTGGTTCCACAGCAACAGAGATAACTGGTTCTGGGAATTCCATGGATTCAAGAATAACTTGCGCTTTGTCATCACATAGTGTATCACCAGTTGTAGTATCTTTAAGACCTACTGCAGCAGCGATGTCACCAGCGTACACGCGTTCGATTTCTTGACGGCTGTTAGCATGCATTTGCAAGATACGGCCAATACGTTCTTTTTTGCCTTTAGTAGAGTTGAATACATAAGAACCAGACTCTAATGTACCAGAGTACACACGGAAGAACGCTAATTTACCAACATAAGGGTCAGCCATGATTTTGAAGGCCAACGCAGCGAAAGGACCGTCATCTGTGGAAGGACGAGTAGTCTCTTCACCAGTGTTAGGGTCGATACCTTTGATCGCTGGCACATCTGTTGGAGCTGGCATGTAGTCAACTACAGCATCTAGCAACATTTGTACACCTTTGTTTTTGTAGGAAGAACCGCAAAGAACTGGGAACAATGTGTTTTCACACACAGCTTTACGAAGAGCTGCTTTAATTTGTTCTTCAGAAATTTCTTCACCTTCCAAGTATTTTTCCATCAATTCGTCATCAGTTTCAGCCACAGCGTCAACTAACATTTCACGACGCTCTGCTGCAACATCAGCGTATTCTTCAGGAATTTCAGTGATTTCGTATTCTTTTCCGTCATCACTGATGTAGATTTCAGCTTTCATAGTTACCAAGTCAATGATACCTTTGAAAGTGTCTTCAGAACCGATAGGCACTTGGATAGCTACGCTATTAGCACCTAAACGAGTTTTCATCATATCAACTACGCGGAAGAAGTCAGCACCTACTGTATCCATTTTATTTACATAAGCGATACGAGGTACGCCATATTTATCCGCTTGACGCCATACTGTTTCAGATTGAGGCTCTACGCCACCTTTCGCACTGAATACAGCTACGGAGCCGTCTAGTACACGAAGGGAACGTTCTACTTCTACTGTAAAGTCTACGTGACCAGGAGTATCGATAATGTTGATGCGATGACCTTTCCATTGAGTAGTAGTCGCAGCGGACGTGATAGTGATACCACGTTCTTGCTCCTGCTCCATCCAGTCCATCGTAGCAGCACCTTCATGTACTTCACCGATTTTGTGAACTCGACCAGTATAGTAAAGGATACGTTCCGTTGTGGTTGTTTTACCAGCATCGATGTGAGCCATGATACCGATATTACGAGTTTTCTCTAAAGAAACTTCTCTTGCCACTTGTATATCTCCTTAACTAATTACCATTTGTAATGCGCAAATGCTTTGTTAGCTTCTGCCATTTTATGAGTATCTTCTTTTTTCTTAATAGCTGCGCCAGTATTATTGAACGCGTCCATTAATTCGCCTGCTAAACGTTCTTTCATAGTGCGTTCACCACGAAGACGAGCATAGTTTACCATCCAGCGAATACCTAGAGATAAACGGCGGTCAGCACGAACTTCAACCGGTACTTGGTAGTTAGCACCACCGATACGGCGAGCACGTACTTCTAATACAGGCATTACATTTTTTAAAGCCTGATCAAAAACTTCCATAGGGTCTTGACCCATTTTGGAACGAATAATTTCAAATGCATCATATACGATGGATTCAGCAATGCCTTTTTTGCCATCGTACATTACTTTGTTAATGAAACGTGTTACTAATTTGCTATTGTACACCGGATCTGGTAGTACATCGCGTTTCACAACAGGGCCTTTTCTTGGCATGTCAATTCCTCCTTTAACGATGTGTGTTCTCTAATCTTATGCTAAATTATTTTTTAGCACGTTTCGCGCCATATTTGGAGCGGCTTTGCATACGGTTTTGTACGCCAGCTGTATCCAATGCACCACGAACGATGTGATAACGCACACCAGGAAGGTCCTTAACACGACCGCCTCTGATAAGTACAACGCTGTGTTCTTGTAAATTGTGACCAATGCCTGGGATATATGCAGTTACTTCAATACCGTTTGTCAAACGAACACGGGCAACTTTACGAAGCGCGGAGTTCGGTTTTTTAGGCGTAGCAGTGTATACACGAGTACAAACACCACGTTTTTGTGGACACTCTTTCAAAGCTGGAGAGTCAGATTTACGCACTAAAGATTTACGGCCTTTACGTACTAACTGGTTAATAGTTGGCATGTGGGCACCTCCTTTCCAAACAATTAGATTTATAATTGATCCGTTCGATAATATATCGTTCGGATATTACCAAAACTAGCGAAGCACGCCGATTGCGGCAGCTCCTACTTTAATGTGAGCAGCATGCCCAAGTTCTTCCATCGTGTGATTTCGATCTACAGGCACATTGTGCTCTAAACAAATTTCCAGAATCGGCAAGATAAGTCGGTCATCGCTATCAAGACCTACAAATACACACTCTACTTCATCGCGAGCCACGGCTTTGCGCGTTTGCTTCGCTCCAATTGTGAGATTTGCATTTGAAAGCATATCGATTGTCATATGCGTCTCCTTCTCATTCGTTACTTACTTTAGGGCGCACTACCCCTTAAGCACTTTACTAGTTTACCATTCTTTATATGCCATGTCAAACAATTTTATCCCTTATAAATCGCTATAATAAAGCATTTTATATGTACATGCATCCGTGCGGTTCAAAAATAATTTTTTCTGTATATTTTGGTTTGTTTTTATACAATTTTAGCTATTTATTTGTATGTATATGCACTATATTTTTCTTTCAGTATTTTATCTATGCAAAATTGATATAGTATTTTCTATATTTCCTTATAAAAATAACGGATAACTCCCTTATAGGTTGTTATCCGTTATTTCGTTAGACAATCTTAACTCGCTATCTAAGCTCGTCTTACTATCTTATATTATTCTGCTGTTTCTACATCTGTAGTTTCATTAGCTATATCTGCATTAACAACTTCTGTATCCACCACTAAATCTTCTAATTCAGGTGTATGTTTTACTACCTTAATTTTACGATAACGGCTCATACCTGTACCAGCTGGTATCAATTTACCAATGATAACATTTTCTTTTAAGCCAAGTAATGGATCAATTTTACCTTTGATCGCTGCTTCTGTAAGAACACGTGTTGTTTCTTGGAAGGAAGCTGCTGACAAGAAGCTGTCTGTTGCCAAGGCTGCTTTGGTAATACCCAATAGTGTACGAACACCAGTGGCTTCTTTTTTACCATTTAAGCGTAAACGACGGTTTTCATCTTCAAATGTATTTACATCGATAGAATCTCCTGGTAATACATCTGCATCCCCAGCATCTTCAATTTTCACTTTATGTAACATTTGACGAACGATAACCTCGATGTGTTTATCGTTAATTTCTACACCTTGAGATTTATATACTTTTTGTACTTCATATACTAGGTAACGTTGCGTTGCTTCTGTACCCATTACACGCATAATGTCATGAGGGTTAATGGAACCTTCTGTTAAACGCGCACCTAAAGATACTACGTCACCATCTTTCACAATGATGCGAGATCCATAAGGGATTAAGTAATCAAACTCTTCACCCTCAGCTGTCGTAATGAAGATAGTATTGGTACCTTTTTTATTATCGTTAGGAACGACACGTACAGTACCTTCTACTTCTGCAATAATAGCATTACGTTTCGGACGACGTGCTTCAAACAATTCTTCGACACGAGGCAAACCTTGTGTGATATCGTCACCGGCAACACCGCCTGTATGGAATGTACGCATTGTTAACTGTGTACCTGGCTCACCGATGGATTGTGCCGCAATAATACCTACTGCTTCACCCACTTGTACTTGTCCACCAGTACCTAAGTCACGGCCATAACATTTCATACATACGCCATATGGAGAACGACAAGTCAATACAGAACGGATTTTCACTGTGTCGTAATGTTTTACTACTTCATCAGCTAATTCATCGGTGATTTCACCATTCAATGGAACGATGACTTCACCAGTTTTTTTATTGATTAATTCTTCTGCTGCTGTACGTCCCACGATACGATCTTTCAATGGTTCGATAACACCAGTACCTTCCACAATAGCTTCTACTTCAATGCCATGAATTTCGTTATTGCGAACTTGAACTTCTTTTACATCGGAGTTCAAGATAGCTTCGATGCCTTCTTCTGTCAATGCTGTATGCGCAGGGAAAATTTCTACACCTTCACTATCGATAACAGGATACACAGTATCTTTACCCAACATATTTTCAACCATTGTGTTGCGTAATGTTGTACGAATCGTATCGTCCACTTCACCTAATGCAATGGTTTGAACGATGTTAGTATGGTTGATATCACTGTCGCTACCCAATTGTGCACCACGTAATGCGATAGATTTTACTTGAGATTCTGCTAATGCTTCGATAGTTGCTTCTGTTACGATGCTTTCAGCATCAGCAATCACTTCACCAGTCATAGGGTCCACTACATCGCGATCCAATACACGACCGATTAAATCATCTTTCAAGTATGTCAACGCATCTTTTGTATTGCGCGCTAAGCGAGCTCTTTCACGAGCTAAGTCGATACCTACTACGTCACAATCTTCTTCACGAACGATTACGTCTTGGGATACGTCAACAAGACGACGTGTTAAGTAACCGGAGTCAGCTGTACGAAGGGCTGTATCGGCCAAACCTTTACGAGCACCATGAGAGGACGTAAAGTAATCCAATACGGTCAAACCTTCTTTAAAGTTCGCTTTGATTGGCAAGTCGATGATACGACCAGATGGGTCAGCCATCAAACCACGCATACCCGCCAACTGACGGATCTGTTGTTTGTTACCACGGGCACCGGAAATCGCCATCATATATACTGGGTTGAAACCGTCTTGGTCAGCCGCCATATTATCCATCATGGCTTCTGTAACATTGTCGATAGCTTCATTCCAAAGATCGATTGTTTTACGGTAACGTTCTTCTTCTGTAATTAAACCACGACGATATAGACGGGATACTTTATTAACTTCTGTATCTGCTTCTTCTACGATACCAGCTTTTACTTCTGGTACTTTGATATCCGCAATAGCGATTGTCATACCAGCACGACGAGCGAAGGAGTAACCCAAGGATTTGATACGGTCAAGCAATTCTGCTGTTTTTTCGTTACCGAATGCTTGGAAACATTGGTCTACCAATTTACCAACCATTTTCTTATCCATGACTTTACCCAAGGACCATGTGCCGTCTTCTTCTTTCACAAATTGACGGATTTCTGGATATAAAGCTTCGTTGAAAATCAAACGACCTGCTGTTGTTTTAACTAGACCGTATCCTTCGATACGAATGTAGATCACGTCTTGTAAGCCGATGACACCGGAATCGTATGCCAACATCACTTCGTCATAGTTAGCGAAGCGTTTCGCTTTATCTTCTGTACCTTTACGAACTACTGTTAAGTAGTATGTACCCAAGATCATATCCTGAGATGGAACCGCTACTGGTTTGCCATCTTTTGTAGATAAGATGTTATGGGATGAAAGCATCAAGGTACGTGCTTCCGATTGTGCTTCTACGGACAATGGTAAGTGACACGCCATTTGGTCACCGTCAAAGTCGGCGTTGAAGGCTGTACATACTAATGGATGCAATTTGATAGCACGACCTTCCCAAAGGATTGGTTCGAAGGCTTGGATACCTAATCTATGCAACGTAGGGGCACGGTTTAGTAATACTGGATGTTCTTTGATAACTTCTTCTAAAGCTTCCCAAACACCAGCACCGATGCGTTCTACTTGACGTTTTGCCGCTTTAATATTGCTTGCTTGTCCACGTTCTACCAAACGTTTCATAACGAATGGTTTGAACAATTCCAATGCCATCTCTTTTGGAAGACCGCATTGATGCATTTTCAATTCTGGACCAACTACGATAACGGAACGGCCAGAATAGTCAACACGTTTACCCAACAAGTTTTGACGGAAACGACCTTGTTTACCTTTTAACATGTCGGATAAAGATTTCAATGGACGGTTACCAGGACCTGTCACAGGACGGCCACGACGACCATTGTCGATTAACGCATCTACAGCTTCTTGTAGCATACGTTTTTCGTTGCGCACGATAATATCAGGAGCGCCTAAATCCAATAAACGTTTCAAACGGTTATTACGATTGATAACACGACGGTATAAGTCATTCAAGTCGGACGTAGCGAATCGACCACCATCTAATTGCACCATTGGACGCAATTCAGGTGGGATAACTGGCACTACATCCATAATCATCCATTCTGGACGGTTGCCAGATTGGCGGAATGCTTCTACTACTTCTAAACGACGAACGGCACGTACCTTACGTTGACCTGTTGCCGTTTCTAGCTCAGCACGTAATTCATCGTTCAATGCTTCTAAGTCTAATTCGCAAAGCAATTCTTTAATCGCTTCTGCGCCCATATCGATACACACGAATGTGTTTTCTTCTAAGGCACCAAGCTCTAATTTTTCTTCACGAGTTAATACTTCGTATTCTTTTTCTTCTTCTGGAATTTCAGTATTCGCTGCTAGCTCTGCATTCACAGCTTCTTTATGTTTAGCAGAGTTAATTAATTGCAAACGTTCACGACGTTGTGCAATCGTTTCAATGATGACACTTTTACCCGCGATTTTGTAGTCCGCATCATTGAACATAGCTTCATATTCACGGAATTCAGTTTCAAATAACAATTGTTGTTTAGACAATGGAGATTGACCTGGATCCACTACGATGTACGCAGCAAAGTACAATACACGTTCCAAGGAACGAGGGGATATGTCAAGGATCAATCCCATACGAGATGGGATGCCCTTGAAATACCAAATATGAGACACTGGTGTAGCCAATTCAATATGGCCCATACGTTCACGACGTACTTTGGCACGAGTCACTTCTACACCACATTTATCACAGACAACACCTTTATAACGGATGCGTTTATATTTTCCACAATGACATTCCCAGTCCTTTGTTGGTCCGAAAATGCGCTCACAGAATAAACCATCTCGCTCTGGTTTTAAGGTGCGGTAGTTAATTGTTTCAGGTTTTTTAACTTCTCCATGAGACCACTCCAAAATTTGTTGTGGCGAAGCTAAACCGATTCGCATGGAATCAAATTCATTTACGTCTAGCACTGTATGCTCCCTCCTTTACGAGATAGTGGTATTACTCATTATCAGAAGATTCTACATAGCCGCTAATTTGGCTGATAATATCGTCTTCTTCACCTGCTGTGACAGGCTCTTCTTCTACAATATATCCGTCAGGTGTGCCTTCTACTGTGGAAGCTTCTCCTTCTGTAGTCGCCTCTGTAGTGCCTTCTTCCATCACTTCACGAATATCATCATGACGTGGTACATCATCTTCATCTAATTCTTTGATGAGAACTTCTTCTTGATCTTCATTCAAGATTTTCACGTCAAGGCCGATACTTTGTAATTCTTTCAACAATACTTTGAAAGATTCAGGTACGCCTGGTTCAGGAATATTTTCACCTTTTACGATTTTTTCGTACGCTTTTACACGGCCTACAACATCGTCAGATTTTACAGTTAACAACTCTTGTAGTGTATAGGCTGCGCCATACGCTTCAAGAGCCCACACTTCCATCTCACCGAAACGTTGTCCACCGAATTGAGCTTTACCACCCAATGGTTGTTGTGTAACAAGGGAGTACGGACCTGTAGAACGAGCATGGATTTTATCATCTACTAGATGGTGAAGTTTCAACATATATACGTAACCAACAGTAACTTTGTTATCCATTCTTTCGCCTGTACGGCCATCGTACAATACAGTTTTACCATCATCATCACGACCAGCTATGCTAAGTGTATCGAATACGTCACTTTCATGAGCGCCATCAAATACCGGTGTTGCAATATGAATACCAGCCACATCAGGTTTTGGCATACCATATGTGTCATAGTCATAACCATATTTTTCCAACTCAGTGCGTAAGTGACTGCGTTTTTCTCGAACATGGTGAATCGTTTCAATTACAGTAACCACACGACGAAGTGTGTGCAATTCTTCTTCTAAGGCTGGTTCCATTTCTGGACGTTCTGCTTCTACATCATCAAATGTTTCAATACCTAATTCATAGATGCGTTTTTCTTCTGCCAATAAGAAGTCATAACGAGTTTGTCCGCCCAATTCTTCAAATTTATCTTGTGCTCGATGTAAAATTTTATCTAATGCCACTACTTTTTGACTGTCGATTTGTTTATCGGTTTCCAAATAGTTCGCAATCATAGGATCTGCAATGGATTGTTCTAGACTTTCAATTTCTGCATAGATATCTTTGATACCGTCGATACCATCCCAGTAGGTACCATTTAATTTAGCTTCTTTTAGTACTTCTTTGATTTTTAGGTCTGTTGCTTTAATTTGCATACCCAAACCTTGTACTGCCCAACCTAAATGTGTTTCTAATACCTGTCCGATATTCATACGAGACGGTACGCCTAATGGGTTCAACACGATTTGTACTGGTGTGCCATCTGGTAAGAACGGCATATCTTCTTGACGCATAACACGAGAAACGACACCTTTGTTACCATGACGACCCGCCATTTTATCGCCTTCATGGATTTTACGTTTTTGTGCAATATATACACGAACGACTTTATTAACACCTGGTTGTAATTCATCACCATTTTCACGAGTGAAGATTTTAACGTCTACAATTTTACCTGCTTCACCATGTGGTACACGCAAGGAAGTATCGCGAACTTCACGTTCTTTATCGCCGAAAATCGCACGCAATAAGCGTTCTTCTGGAGTTAATTCAGTTTCTCCTTTAGGAGTTACTTTACCAACTAGGATGTCGCCTGGTTTAACTTCTGCACCGATGCAGATGATACCGTTTTCATCCAAGTTTTTAAGGTTATCATCACCAGTATTTGGCAATTCACGAGTGATTTCTTCAGCCCCTAATTTAGTGTCACGAGCATCACATTCGTACTCTTCGATGTGGATGGATGTGTAGATATCTTCTTTACAAAGTTCTTCACTTAATAAAATCGCATCCTCGTAGTTGTAACCTTCCCAAGGCATGAATGCTACCAACACGTTGAAGCCTAATGCTAATTCGCCCCCATCTGTAGCTGGACCATCTGCCAATACTTGACCTTTCACAACGGATTGGCCACGATATACGATTGGTTTTTGGTTAAAGCATGTAGATTGGTTGGAACGCATGAATTTGTTCATTTTATATACGTCTACACGACCATTATCACGTTGTACATGAACTTCATTACCCCAACAACGTGTCACAATACCCGCTTCTTTTGCTAATACGCAAACGCCGGAGTCTGTTGCCGCTTTGTATTCCATACCTGTACCTACTAAAGGTGCTTGTGCACGAAGTAAAGGCACCGCTTGACGCTGCATGTTCGCACCCATCAAGGCACGGTTTGCATCGTCATTTTCTAAGAATGGAATCATAGCAGTACCGATGGATACTACTTCTTTTGGACTTACGTCCATGTAGTCTACTTTATCTGGAGATACTTCTAATACATCATGACCACGACGACATGCAATGTTCTCAGATACGAAGTAACCCTCTTCATCGATACGAGAGTTCGCTTGGGCAATTGTCATGCCTTCTTCTTCATCAGCTGTCATATATACAACTTGGTCTGTAACACGAACTTTCAACACTTTGTTTGCATCTTCGCCGGTACCATATACTTTTTCAATTTTACGGTATGGTGCTTCGATGAAACCGAATTCATTGACTTTCGCATAATTAGACAAGGAGTTGATCAAACCAATGTTTGGACCCTCTGGAGTTTCGATTGGACACATACGGCCATAGTGAGAATGATGCACGTCACGAACTTCGAAGCCCGCACGCTCACGAGATAAACCACCAGGTCCTAACGCGGATAGACGACGTTTATGTGTCAATTCGCCCAATGGGTTAGTTTGGTCCATGAACTGAGACAACTGAGAAGAACCAAAGAATTCTTTGATCGCTGCCACAACTGGACGGATATTCAATAATGCTTGTGGAGTGATGACAGAAATGTCTTGGATTGTCATACGTTCTTTGACTACACGTTCCATACGAGTTAAGCCGATACGGAATTGATTTTGTAACAATTCGCCTACGCAACGAAGACGACGGTTACCCAAATGGTCGATATCATCAGTTTGGCCAATGTTTTCAATCAAGTTCATCATGTAACTTACGTTAGCAATCATATCTTCACGAGTCACAGTGCGATGGCTGAACGGCAAATTGCTGTTATTACAGATGACTTTCACTACAGTACCTTCTGTATTCACTACGAAGAACTCAGGTACTACATCGCCGCTGTATACACCGCTATTAGCCACTACTTCAAGAACTTCTTCGTTCACATATGTACCGGATTCTACGATGATTTCGCCATTTTCGTCTACGATTGGTTCTGCCAAAGTTTGACCAAACATGCGTTGACGCCAACCTAATTTTTTATTTAATTTATAGCGACCTACGCGAGCTAAATCATAGCGACGAGGGTCAAAGAATAAGTTATCGAATAAGTTACGAGCACTTTCCACAGTTGGTGGTTCGCCTGGACGAAGTTTTTTATAGATTTCTACCAAAGCTTCATCAGCGGATTGTGTGCTGTCTTTTTCTAATGTACGAAGTAAACGTTCATCGTATTCTGGATGACCATTTTCGTCCACTTGTCCATTCCAGAATAATTCTAAGATGGAATCGTTAGTTTCCCAACCTAATGCACGCACTAGTACTGTAGCTGGTAATTTACGGTTACGATCGATACGTACGGACACGATATCGTTTGCATCTTTTTCTAACTCAATCCAAGCACCACGGTTTGGAATCACTGTGGAGTCATACAAACGGTTACCCATAGTATCGATGCTACCACCGTAGTACACACCTGGGGAACGAACTAATTGGGATACGATAACACGTTCCGCACCATTGATGATGAACGTGCCTGTATCTGTCATCAATGGGAAGTCGCCCATGAATACTTCTTGTTCTTTAATATCTGGATTTTCTGGATCATTGTTAACGAGACGAACATTGACGCGCAATGGTGCTGCATAGGTTGCATCACGATTTTTGCATTCGTTAATGTCGTACTTCGGTTCTCCAAGGCTGAATCCCTCAAAGGAAAGAGCTAGCTTTCCCGAATTGTCTTTAATCGGAGAAATATCGTTAAAAATATCTTGTAAACCGCTCTCTAAAAACCACTCATAAGACTTGCGTTGCACGTCTAACAAATGTGGCATTTCGAGAACTTCGTTGATCTTAGCGTAGGTATATCGAGTACGCTTACCCACCTGCTCAGGTTTGAACATGTTCTTTTCACCCCTCATAAAAATTGGCTTACATATTCTATAACGGTATGACTGCAGACGATTCCAGGTCTCAGTTTTCCTGCTAACCAATGACAAAATAAGCAAGGCTCTTAATTTTTTCTTGTGAACCTTGCTTTCCTCATTTCAGCACAACCTTGGATATATTCCTTCATCAATTCAATGTTATAGTTACTTTTTTGCAATTAAACATTATAATCTTCTTATATCTATTTGTCAAGACTAAAAAAGGACTTAGATCACAAATGCATTACGCATCGGTATCCAAGTCCTTTTCCTTTATCATCTGCACAGCCCCTACTGGGCATATGGCATAACAATCACCACAGTGAATGCACATGTCCTGATGGATAACATAGCGATCACCTTTGCGCGTGATAGCCTGCACCGGACAATCCATGGCACAGCCAGCACAACATACACAGGTGTCCTTAATATGAAAGTACATAGGCAAGCCTCCTAGTCTTAGTATACTACAAGGCTTGCTATTCGACTATACAATTACCAAATGTATTTCACACTCACATTGCCACGGTACCCTTTATAATAGGAGCCGCCTAAATTTCTTTCAAAACGAAGATCGGCATAGAAATAAACGCGATCATTTTTACGCCACTGCGCGCCTAGTCCTAGTTCACCAATCGTGCTAGCATAATTGCCACGGAATATATCTTCTCCAATATGAACCTCTTGTCCTTTTCTGAAGCTTCTCCATACATTGGCTACTCCGTAGATGGTACGTGTAGCAATCCCTTCCGCATTGTAATTATCACGAGAGATACGAAGACCTAATCGTCCCACAGCATTACTACGGCCTCCATAGGAAACTACTTTATCTGTACCTTGAATGCCATGTAAATTTATATAAGTATATACCAATTGACCTTGTGGCTCAACGATAATGCGTCTGCGTTCATTTTCACGATTGATGTAAGGATGACCAAATTCAATAGAGCCTGCAAATCCCCAACCAGATTGTTTCTCGTTGTCATGACCTACCGCTTCGTAAGCATTGCGAAGCCAACTGAACTGTCCTACCACATCCATGTACTCTTCATGTTTATTATATTTAGTCCGTGTAAGACCAACTGAGAAATTACGAACTTTACCTAAACCTGTGCGCAAATCTGTAGCTGCCTTACCTTGGTCATCTGTATTGAAATTATCTCGGAAGTTTGCATGACCATATTGGTACGCTACATATCCGCTATTGACACTTGTAGAACCGTCTTCTTTTGTTTTCACATTCCAATCACGGCCTAGTTGCACTCCATGGGTTTGTAATGTGTAACCAAAACGTTCCTCATTATGACGACCATAATCTTTCAACACTTTCGCCCAGAATGGATGGTCATCACCCTCTTCATGATGGGCATACATGACACGGCTCATTGGGTACGATTCCATATGACGTTGTTCATGCAATACACGTGGGTTTTCACTACGGCGTTCATGTAAAGTACGTAAAATTTGGCCTATCATCCGAGAGTCTACATCTGGCATTTGTACATATCCAGGCGTACGTTTATCTAAGTTAGGCGTCTTGTTAAGACCTGTCAATGTCCAGAACCATTCATGTTTGCCGTCTTTCACACGATGCGCTAATTTTAGTTCACCAGCACCAGTTGTTTTAGCCACCCCTGTGAAAGCCCCTTCTTCGCTGGATTCTACATCAGCACGAACCACTGGTACTGTATTTTTCGTTAAGTCTGCTGCAATGGAACCAATGGACCCATCGATCACAGCTTCTGTGCCATCTGCTGCTACAGGTACTACTGTGGTAGAGCCTGTCGCAGTGCCTGTAATATGCACTAAATCGGATACGGAGTTAGCCCCTTCTTCATCACCAGGAGAATCCCATTTCGTGTTCATTTTGATACGGCCATCTTTACCTGTATAATTGCCATTCAATGTCAATACATCTGCATAAGATTTGTTAACTGTCGTAATGATACCGCCTTCATTTTTGAAATCAGAAGCAGTAGTACCATCTTTTTGTACAGTTGTCACCGTATATTCTGCTTTCGCATCATCTGTTAAGTTCGTACCCGCATCAAGAATACCACCATTAGACAATGTCACTGTAGTAGCTGTAGACTCTTGCGCCCCTGTCAAATCTTCTTTCTTCGCTAATTTCCAAGCCGCTTCTTTATCGACTGTCATATGTAACGTAGATTCTTTATCGGCATGGATTAAACCTGTAAGGACAGCTTTATCTGCAATCGTTGCTGTTAATTCAGACGTAGCTCGGTCTGTTTCTACAGTGGCCTCAGCATTTTCAGATTTAGCGCGAATAGCCCAACCTTTTTTCGCTGCTGTGGCTTCAGATAATTCGCCAGTTAGGTTGAATTTGGCATTTTTGACGTTGAACGCCCCTGTTTGGAAGAATCCTTCAATTCTACCACGAACACCACGCACGCCAAATCCTTCTGCACTTTTCGCAAGAGCATACACTTCACCTTCTGCCTTATGACGAGCATTGGCTAAGATTAAATCATCTACTTCACTAGTAGTGCTCACTTTTGTGTTGGTTAGGTTGACTACACCATTTTCATTGTCTGCACCACGAGTTAACATTTCCTTATTATCACCAAGGATTGTCACATTCACATTAGCTAAATTTTCATAATCAATGGTATCAAATACTACACCATTCGTACTAGCTTTAATAGTCGATGCTTCTTTTGTATTTTGACCAGTTACGAGCAGCTTGGATCCTTTTTCAAATAGACGGACTGCCCCAGATCCTCGATGTAGTTTTTCTTCTGCATCAGTTTTAAACAAATAGGTGCCATCAACGCCTGTTGTATCCAAATCTAGCTTACCATTTACTGTGACGGTAGCATTTCCTTCTGTACCAGAATCTTTTGGTTTACCGATTTTAATCCCAGCAGAGTTAATACCTGTTGCTGTTACCTTAATATTAGTATTGCCATCGAATACAGCCGATGCATCATCGCCAGAAATGTAAAGGCCTACATTGTAATCCGCTACTTTATCTGCACTTACATCATCTACCGTCACATTCACATCACCTGTGGCGTGAAATTTAGGAACGGCCCCATTAGAACGATAGATTTTAATACCAGACATTTGATATCCATTAAGGAAATCACCTTGTGCTTTTACATTCATGAAAAAAATTCTACGTTCTATACTTAACCCATTCGTATAATGACCTTTTACAGAATCTGCTGTATTATTCACCTTAATAGTGGCATTGTTCACTGTGAAATCAGTTTTGTCCCCTTCACCTTTCCAATTATAGCCTACTGCCACACCATAGGCAGCGTCACTATCTGGACTATTACCTGTATTTGGATTACGGTTGGACTTCGTCACGGTTACGTTCAAATTTTTAATATCCGCCGTAGAGCTACCGCGCACGATCATGCCTTTTGGACGATTGTTAACAGCGGTGTCACCTGGCTTAACAGTGATCGTAAGATCATCGGCTGTTAATTTTCCATTGATCACATTAATTCCTAAACTTTCATCAGATGTATTATCCATTGTAAGGTCTAAGTTTTCTGCCCCTGTAATAGTCAAATGACCACCTGTTACGCCTACGCCATCTTTAATGAAAGTATCTGTTCCCCCAGCTACTGTTTCCTCAGCGGTATAACTCGTTTGGTTTTGTAGTGCCCCATAACTCACACTCGTCGTCAGGGCATACGCTGCTAATAGCGCCCCCATTGTCATCATACTGCGTTTTCTCATACTTCTTCTCCTTGCTCCAACTGTATCATATGTAACTCCAAGTTTTAGATTAATATATATTTAGCATTGATATATATATTGTACTATTGTTTTTATTATCATATATCACATGTACCATTGTCAATATATAGAGTACAACTGCATACAGCTCTGCTAGACCTATTATGCATACATACAAAAGAGGAATGCCCACTCATCAGCATTCCTCTATCTATTGTATTCTTCTACGTTATGCTAGCATATATATTATTCTTCCACAATACACTGACACATCTTCATCGTCAATAGTGCTGCCTCATGGGATTCTTGGGTCACCCCAGCACAACATTTAGAATCCACATGAAGTGGGATCTCAGGCAAGCCAGCTTTCAAAATTAATGCATTCGATACGACGCAAATGTCCGTACATAGGCCCACCATTGTAATCGTTTTTACGGCTTCCTCTTCATGCATCGCCTTAAGGTGGGACAATAAATCCAAGGACCCAAAGTTAGGTTTATCTAGTACATCTACACGTTGACCTCGTTCACGAGCCACTTCCAACAGATCATCGGCAATCTCCCAGCCTTTGGTACCACGGGCACAATGTTCCACCGGCAAATGTTTGCCCTCTTGGCTTTCAAGATAACCGCCATCGTGGGTATCACGAGTGAACACAATGAGACCAGTAAAATTGCGGATTTTTTCACGTACCGCCGGTACGATGGCCTGCGCCTGCGATGAACCTAATGTTCCATCAATAAAATCATGTTGCATGTCTATCACAATCAATACGTTCATAAGGCATCTCCTTTGTTATAAAGTAGGCAAGGAAATGATATACTTCCTTGCCTTACCTAAATTGATAGCACTAAACCTTTGACTACTTATACTATTATTATCCTTTGACTACATCAGCGCAACGAGCACATAATGTTGGATGATTTGTATCTTGACCAACTGTGTCGCGGTGAATCCAACAACGTTCGCATTTTTCTAACTCAGAAGGAGTTACCACGATGGATAATGCTCCGTCTTCTACTGTTACTGCATTGGCTGGTGCATTGTCACGGCCTTCCACTACATGTGCTTCAGACACGATCAACAAGCTAGCTAAGGAAGCGCCGAATCCAGTCAATGCTTGGTATGCATCGCCATCTGCATAGACAGTGATGGATGCATCCAAGGAGTGACCGATAGCTTTATCACGACGAGCCCCTTCTAAGGCTTTTGTCATTTCACTACGAAGGTCTAACATCGTCGCCCAACGAGCAGACAATTCTGCATCCACATGCTCTGCATGACCTTGTGGCCAATCTGCTAACATCACGCTTTCTTCCATGCCGTCTTCTTTTGGCATGTATTGCCATACTTCTTCGGCTGTGAAAGAAAGAACTGGAGACACCATTTTAACCAATGTTGTCAAAATTTCATAGATTGCAGTTTGCGCACTACGACGAGCTACGTTATTTTCTTTCTCTGCGTACATAGTATCTTTCAACACGTCTAAGTAGAAAGAAGATAAATCAACGGTACAGAAGTTATGGATTGTATGATACAAGATGTGGAATTCATAGTTTTCATAAGCATTCGTTACTTTTTGACGAACTTCTTCTAAACGATGCAATGCCCAACGATCTAACTCCGTCAAATCTTTATAAGCCACTTTATCTGTGTTAGGGTTAAAGTTATCTAAGTTACCCAACAAGAAACGGAATGTGTTACGGATTTTACGATATACTTCCGCCAATTGTTTTACGATATCTTTGGACAAACGTACGTCTGCTTGGTAATCTGCAGAGGATACCCATAAACGCATTACATCAGCACCGTGTACATCGATGATGTCGGAAGGAGCCACTGTATTACCTACAGATTTAGACATTTTACGACCTTCCCCGTCCACTACGAAACCGTGAGTCAATACGGCATTGTATGGTGCATGACCACGTGTAGCGATACCTGTTAACAAGGAAGAGTTGAACCAACCACGATGTTGGTCGGAACCTTCTAAGTACATAGCGCAAGGTACTTCCATTTCATTTTGTTCCAATACGCCAGACCAAGAGCTACCGCTGTCGAACCATACGTCCATGATATCTGTTTCTTTATGGAAAGAATCATGTCCGCAAGATGGACATGTGAATCCTGCTGGCAATAATTCTTTTGCTTCATGAGCCCACCAAGCATTGGAGCCTTCTTTGGCAAACCATTCTTGTAAGGAAGAGATAGTATCATCATTGATGATGTGTTCTCCACAATGGTCGCAATAGTAGATAGGAATTGGCACACCCCATGCACGTTGACGAGAGATAACCCAGTCCCCACGATCTGCGATCATGTTATAAATACGGTCATGACCCCATTTAGGAATCCATTGTACTTGTTCGTCGATGGCTTTCAATGCTTCTTGACGGTAGCCATCCACGGAAGAGAACCATTGTTCTGTAGCACGATAGATAACAGGGTTTTTACAACGCCAGCAATGGGCATATTGGTGACGAATATTGCCTTTTTGTACCAACGCACCGTTATGAGCCAAGATTTTGATCACTGGCACTTCTGCATCATGGATTTCAACACCTGCTAGTGGTTGCTCTGTATCACCATAACGAGGTTCATCTACTTTGGCAATATAACGACCAGTAGCATCTACTAAGGATAAAATGTCAAAATCGATTTTACCAGCATCTTTGTAAACTTTTACAACATTAAAGTCATCTTCACCGTGAGCAGGAGCCGTATGTACGCAACCTGTACCAGCGTCTAATGTAACGTGAGAACCCAACAAGATAGGCGCATGACGATCAGCAAATGGATGTTTAAAGTTCGCTAATTCTAATTCACTACCTTTGAACGTGTTCAACACTTCATAGGACTCTACACCCATTTCTTTGGTAGCTGTTTCGATTAATCCGTTTGCTAATAACCATGCTTCATCGCCGATTTTCACCCAAGAGTAATCTAATTCTGGGTTCACAGAGATTGCTTGGTTGGCAGGCATTGTCCAAGGCGTTGTTGTCCAGATGACGGAGAACAATTTACTTGTATCAAAACCTGCTGGCAATGTACTTTCAGCACCGTTTACATAAGCAAATTTAACATAGATGGAGAAAGATTTTTTCTCAGCATATTCAATTTCCGCTTCTGCTAAAGCAGTTTCACAATGCGTACACCAGTATACAGTTTTCAAACCTTTGTAGATGTAGCCACGTTTCGCCATTTCACCAAACACGCCGATTTGTTTCACTTCGAACTCAGGGCGCAATGTTAAATAAGGACGATCCCATTCACCAAGCACACCGAAACGAATGAAGTCTTGTTTTTGTTCTTCCACACAATTCAATGCGTATTCACGACATTTATTGCGAAGATCCAATGGACTCATTTCATGACGATTCAAGCCAGTGTTTTTGATAACCGCATGCTCGATAGGAAGACCATGTGTATCCCAACCAGGAATATATGGTGTGTAATGGCCTTGCATTGTTTTATATTTCATCACAATGTCTTTTAATGTTTTGTTCAAAGCATGACCGATGTGCAATTTACCATTCGCATAGGGAGGGCCATCGTGTAAGATGAAAGATTTTTTACCTTTATTTTTCGCTAAGCGTTTTTCATAAATTTTATTATCTTCCCAAAATTTGATAAATTCTGGTTCGCGCTTTGGCAAATTGCCGCGCATAGGAAATTCTGTTTCAGGCAAGTGCAAGGTCTTACCATAATCCACTTCATTAGACATTGTATTTCTCCTCTCAATAAAAAAAGCACCCGCTCCCCGAAGGGACGAATGCAAATCCGTGGTACCACCCTACTGATGACTCTTGTGAAAGTAACCCCAACGAATCATCGCTCAAACATATAACGGTGTCCACCGATGTGGGTACCCCCACTATGGGCTCCCCAACATATACTCAAAAGTGATCTGCCATGCATTCACCCATGAGGCTTTCACCATCCCTCACTCGCTCGGAGCTACCTTGCATGACCGTCTTTATCAACGTATTAACATATATCGTTGTCAATTACAGGTACAATTATATACTATCTGCGGGGCCGTTGCAATAGGGACAAGCACATTCTTTACATGCAAGAAGTACAAGTACTAGACCGATAATCATAAAACTCTAGAGCAAACTATTACATGTTTATATATACCTATGAGTTAGTGTAAAATGTTTTTAAGAAGATAGGCATGGTTTGATATAATAGATATATCCACTATTTTGTAAGTGTAGAAAAAGGAGTTACAATGAAGGTAAGTAAAACAGTATTAGTATTAACAGCTATTATAGGGTTGACTCGGTTAGGAATATTTGCAATGGGTAGTGTCGCTTATACGCCGGAAGAAGTACCTCAATATGGAATGTTAGTTATAGAAGACGCGGTAGAACTTGTGTATCCCAATGAATCGATCTATACGAATTATGTTCCTATGATTCGTTGGGACCTAGGAGGACCAGATCCTCTAGATAGAGTTACCATTTATGACGGAGGGGACTATTTTAAATATGTCACCTATGGGTTAACTGAACTTTATGATAAAAAAAGTGAAGATAAAACAAAAAGTGGATTTGGTATGGAATTTACCCTTAAGTTAAAGAAAGATACCTATGAGGATGAAGAAAAGGAACTCAAAAATGTGGTTGGTATCTTACAGACTCTTGCGCGAAGCACCAAAGAAGATGGAGAAATTTTTAAACCTTATGAATACATTTATACAGGACAAACTGTTGGCATGGACATAGAGCATAAATCTAACATTGTTGGTTTTATTACAATTCCTGATACAGAATTAAGAGTTGTATCTAACTTTTATGGACGTGTAGATTTTATTGCATTTATTGGTGTAACGGAACAAGAATTACAAGCAGTTATGAAAAAAGAACTTACTGTAAAAGAGTTGTACGAAAAACTTGGCAGTGATGTGACAAGTTATAATAGAAAGTCTGTGATATAGTTACGCTAAATGGCATTAGTGTAGAACGCTTGCTACTAAATGGGGCTAGGACTCCTCTTTTAAAGCTAGTTAATTATTTTCCCAACAAAAAACCTGACACCATCATATCTATATTAAGGGTATAATAAATCTCACTGATATGCTACCATAGGTACATGGATGATTACAGTTTTACACCACGCACATAGGAGTCAGTATGGAACTTTGGAAACGCACGTTATACGTTTGTTTATTCGGGGCCTTCATGGCATCGGTGGGACTCAGTCAAGCAGCTCCGCTTATCCCCTTATATTTACAGGACCTGGGCGTCCATGATCAAGGATCTCTTGCCAATTGGTCTGGTATCGCCATGGGTGTCACTTATCTTATGGTGGCTCTCGTCTCACCTTTTTGGGGAAAGCTAGCTGATAGAAAAGGAAGAAAATTAATTTTACTACGAGCTAGTTTTGGAATGATGGTCACCAATGCACTTCTTGGTTTCGCACAAAGCCCTGAACATGTTGTGATGATCCGCATTTTAAATGGTATGGTATCTGGATTTTTTTCTGGGTCCATTACGTTAGTAGCTACCCAAACTCCAGAGTCCAGAACTGGTTGGGCCTTAGGTCTATTATCCGCTGCCAACTTGGGAGGCTCCTTACTAGGGCCTATGATTGGTGGTTATATGGGAAGTACTTTTGGTATTCGGTATGCTTTTTTTGTCGTATCCGCTTTACTAGGCATAGCCTTTTTATCTTCCTTATTATTCATAAAAGAAGACTTTACTCCTAAAATAAAAGGCCCTTCACCTTCTCTCAAAGACTTACAACAATCTATCGCCGATTGGAAGGGACTTATCTTTGTATCTGTAGCTTCTTTTATCTTTGCCTTTACTACTATGGCCTCAGCTCCTATCCTTTCAGTATTCGTGCAACACATTGTAGGACGTGGCCATGAACATATCGCATTATTAGCTGGTTTAGCTTTCACTTCTACAGGGATTGCTCAAATGTTAGCTAGCTCTGTACTCGGTCGTTATATCGACAAACTAGGGCCTCAATTCATTCTCTGGACAAGTTTTATTTATGTAGGATGCCTAACAATCCCACAAGCCTTTACTGACTCGATTATCGTCTTATGCATTATTCGTTTTTTACTAGGCTTTGGATTAGGCGGACTATTGCCAGGAATCAACACCTATATTGCTAGTATTACACCAAAACATTTAGCTGGACAAATTTTCGCTTACAACCAGTCCACTCTATTCTTTGGCTACTTTATGGGCGCTGTAGGTGGTTCTGCCATCGTATCGCAATGGGGCTTTAGTACCATGTTTATCGTAACAGGTATGATTATTGCATTAACAGGTGTCTTCTTGAAAGTAACATTAGGGCGCACTTCAACAGCCAGTCATTAGCCCATTCTTATGAACTACAAGATAATTTCCCATCCTATATACTATGCATTACATATGCTTTGTGATGATGTATATATGACAAAATACATAGAATGTAAAAACAGAGGTCTTCTCATCAAGGCCTCTGTTTTTTATCGTATTATATTGAAAATATTTTGAATCACTATCTACTATACTGACAATGTAAACCTATAATGTATTAACTCCTATTTCCAACGGGAACCCTTCATAGGTCACCCAATCGCTAGAGCTACCTAAGTACATGGCTGGTTCTATACCCACTTCTGCTAAAGCAATCATTAAGTTTGCTGCTGTCACACCAGAACCACAATAGGCAACGATAGGTTTCTCCACCTTAGCTAAGTCACCGTAGGCTTGTTCTAATTCTGCAATGGGCCGTACACCATCAGGAGTAAATCCCCATTCGTAGAAATGGTTGATCGCCCCTGGAATATGTCCTGTCATACCATCCATGGTATCCACTACCGATCCATCATACCGTTGTGGTGCTCGTGCATCGATGATAACATGACTACCAGATTCACTGGCTTGTAAGACTTCATCACGATGCATGAGTAAGTGGTCTTGCAAAGTATACTTCAATGGCTTTGGATCTGCCACTGTTGGTGTCTCCTCTTGAGTCAATGGATACCCTTCACGATACCAACGTTCAATGCCACCGGCTAGGACTTTCACATTGGTAAAACCCATGTATAGTAGCAAGAACCGTAACCGACCGGCAAAGGAAATCCACGCATCGTACACCACGATGTGAGAATCAATGGTCACACCGCATTCACTCAAACGATTTGCTAAGGCAGCCATATCTGGCAAGGGATGACGACCACCGTGTACGCCTAAAGGACCACTCATGTGTGCATCCATATCGATGGCAAAGGATCCCGGAATGTGGGCCGCTGCATAGGCATCAAAGCCACGAGCATCAAGGACCACCACTCTATCTAATTGTTCTTGTAATTCTTTCGGCGAAAGTAACACGCTCATTGTTACACCTCCAATATATAACATATGACACGTCTATCTCATCTAATATATCTGAAATATTCGTATCTAATAACTCTGTATCACATGAGATTTCTATCCTGATAATAGGAGCTCCGTCCATGTAAAACCTAAAGAATGCCATACACTCTCTATAATCTAGTGTAACATAGATTAGTTTCGATGTGTATGGCATTTCTATTCATACATATATGCTATGACATACTATTAGTTTTTATCGGTTTCCCATACGCTTCATAAAAAAGGTCAATACTCGTATTACCCTTTCATTGCCTGAAACGCTTCTTTTGCAATTTGTAATGTGTATGCCAAATCTTGATCGCTATGGCACGTAGATAAAAAGTTGCTTTCATATTGGCTGGCTGCATAATAGATGCCACGTTCCAAGTTGTAGTGGAAGAATGTTTTAAACGCTTCCATATCGCAAGCGCTGGCGTCATCGAAGTTATGCACTGCTTTATCCGTAAAGAACAGGGTAAACATAGAGCCCACACGTTGCACCACCACTGGTACTCCTACTTCTTTCGCCGCCGCTTCTAAGCCTTGGCAAAGTAGTTCCGTAGATTCTTCTACTTGACGGAAGGCAGTTGGATTTTTTTGCAACATTGTCAACGTCGCAAGACCTGCCGCCATAGCTACTGGATTACCACTTAAGGTGCCTGCTTGGTACACAGGACCGGATGGAGCGATGGCAGACATGATTTCTTTCTTACCACCGAATACCGCCATTGGCAAACCGCCACCTACGATTTTACCTAAGCATGTCAAATCTGGAATGACATTGTAATATTTTTGTGCCCCTCCAGAACTGGATCGAAAGCCACACATCACTTCGTCAAAGATGAGGAC
Organism: Veillonella sp. CHU732; assembly: GCF_003992085.1. Taxonomy (NCBI): domain Bacteria; kingdom Bacillati; phylum Bacillota; class Negativicutes; order Veillonellales; family Veillonellaceae; genus Veillonella; species Veillonella sp. CHU732. Next base: position 70,714 of record NZ_RQVC01000010.1, on the reverse strand, counting down.
TGCACCGTGCTCTGTCGTTACTTCACGTAAAGTCTCCAAGAATCCTTCCACAGGAGGTACACAGCCCATATTACCTGCTACTGGTTCCACGATGATGGCTGCGATACTTTCACCATGAGCCTCGAACAATTGGCGAACCGCATCAGAATCATTGTACGGCAATGTAATCGTATCCCCTGCCACACCAGTTGGCACGCCTGGACTATCTGGAACGCCAAAGGTAGCTAAGCCAGAACCAGCTTTCACCAACAAGCTATCACTATGACCATGGTAACAGCCGATAAATTTCACAATTTTGTCACGACCTGTATAGCCACGAGCCAAACGCAAGGCACTCATAGTAGATTCTGTACCAGAGTTCACCATGCGTACCATTTCCATAGATGGATAGAAAGCTTGAATTTTTTTCGCCACTTCTGTTTCAAGCAGTGTTGGTGCTCCATAACTAGTACCACGAGGGATGGCTTCCAAAATAGATGCTACAATTTCAGGGTTCGCATGACCTAGAATCATAGGACCCCAAGACAATACGTAATCGATGTACTCATTGCCATCAATATCGTAAATGCGAGATCCGCTAGCAGAACTGATAAAAGGAGGATTGCCCCCTACACTGCGGTAAGAGCGAACGGGACTGTTCACACCACCCGGCATATATGTACGAGCCTCTGTAAAGGCTTGTTTTGATTTTTCTAAACTAAACATAATGGCTCCTATATTTCCACACTATTTTTCCTGTAGCCAACGTGCCACATCCAAGGCATGATAGGTAATAATCATCTTCGCCCCTGCTCGTTTCATGGATAGCAATGTTTCCAAGGTAATGCGTTTTTCATCTACCAGTCCCGCTGCCGCAGCTGTTTTAATCATGGCATACTCACCGCTGACATTGTAAACGGCTAAAGGACAATCGAAGTTATCCCGTACTTCGCGTACAATATCCAAATAGGATAGAGCTGGTTTAATCATAATGATGTCCGCCCCTTCGATAATATCTTGTTCCACTTCACGCAACGCTTCTAAACGATTGGCCTCATCCATTTGGTATCCTTTACGGTCCCCAAATCCCGGTGCAGAATGGACCGCATCACGGAATGGTCCATAATAGGCGGATGCATACTTCGCCGCATAACTCATGATCGATACATGGCTAAATCCCGCTGCATCTAAGGCTTCACGGATGGCAGCAATACGTCCATCCATCATGTCCGATGGCGCCACCATATGAGCGCCCGCTTTCGCATGGCTCACTGCTACATTACACAACAATGGCAAGGTAGCATCGTTGATGACTTCATGATGTTCCACATGACCGCAATGGCCTGTAGATGTGTATTGGCAAAGGCATACGTCGGAAATAACGATCAACTCTGGCACTTCTTTACGGATAGCCATAATCGCCTGTTGCACCGGTTGTTCCATATCCCACGCAGAAGAACCATCTTCATCTTTGTAAGTAGGAATGCCGAAAATTTCGACGCCCTTAATACCTAAGTCATAGGCTTCTTTCGCCAATTTTACAGCTTCGTCCACGGACACATGGTATTGCCCTGGCAAGGAAGAAATTTCTTCTTTCACCGCTGTTCCGGGAACAATAAATATAGGATAAATTAAGTCTTCTACTTGTAATGTTGTTTCACGAACCAACGCACGCATAGCTGGGCTGATGCGCAATCGTCTTGGTCGATTTCGTAATTCCATATTGTGCCTCTTTCTATTTGCAATCGTTCAAGATTAGATCCACCATCGCAGGGATTGTAAAAGTTTCACCAATTAAATCTGGTTGAATCCCTTCTTCCACACAGGTAGCACCTGTAATCGGTCCAATGCAAACAACCTTCGTGTTTCCTAATAAACTCACTGCATCGGAGCCAAGCATATCTTTTGTATTCGTTACCGTAGAAGAACTTGTAAACGTAATGTAATCTACTTCCCCTGCTTGCAAGGCTTCTTCTAAATATTCTTTGTGGGACGTGTCTTGTACTGTTTCATACAAACGCAATACCGTCACATCGCATCCTGCTTGTGAAAGTCCTTTATAAATCACGTCACGCGCCACTTTTGGTTGTACCAACACAAACCGCAAGTCACCTAACGCTTGCTCAGGCCATACACGATCTTGTTCAGCAGTGATCATTTCCACCACAGATTCCGCTTGGTAATTCGGTGGCACGATATCTGCACGAATACCTCGATCTAATAAGGATTTCGCCGTAGCACTACCGATGGCGCATACTTTCATAGAACCTAAGGCACGGCTATCGAGTCCACGATCTAGTAAGCCATCAAAGAAGAATCGCACCCCTTCGGCAGATGTAAAAATTAATCCATCGTAGGAAGATAAGCTATCATAAGCCGCATCCATCTCCTCTGTACGAGGTAATGCCTGTGTTTTGATAGCGGATGCCTCAATGACATGGGCACCCAATTCTAATAAGCGTTCTGATAAGGCGCTAGCTTTGCTACGAGCTCGTGTGACCACGATAGTTTTACCAAATAATGGTTTATTATCAAACCAACGTAATTGCTCCCGCAAAGATACTACTTCCCCAACGATAACAATAGCTGGTGCTTTCAATTGCGCTTTTTCTACATCTTCTACGACATGTTCCAAGGTAGAGACCAACGTTTCTTGGATTGGTTTTGTGCCCCAACGGATGACCGCCACTGGCGTTTCCTTCGGACGACCGTATTTGATTAAGTTAGTGGCAATGTTCGGTAAATTAGAAATACCCATCACAAAGGAAATCGTGTCCACAGATTTAGCTAAGCCTTCCCAATTCATACCAGACTCTGGTTTTGTTGGATCTTCATGACCTGTAACGATAGCAAAGGACGTCGCCATGGCACGTTGGGTAACAGGAATCCCAGCATAGGCTGGCGCAGAAATCCCAGATGTAATACCAGGTACAAATTCAAATGGCACACCCGCTTCTACCAAAGCCAACGCTTCTTCACCACCACGGCCGAACACTAGAGGGTCGCCTCCTTTTAAACGAGCTACTACTTTGCCCTCTAACCCGCATTTTACGAGAAGTTCGTTGATTTCCCATTGATGCATCGTATGATTGTTGCTTTTTTTACCTGCATAAATGATCTCTGCTCCTTCTTTCGCATAGGACAAGAAATGAGCATCTGCTAAATAGTCATAGACAATAACGTCTGCTTTTTCAATACATTCCTTACCTTTTAGAGTGATTAATTTATGATCACCCGGTCCGGCACCAATTAAATATACAATGCCTGTCATTTCAATACTCCTCTTTCTACTAAATCGTCAATGATGGCCTTTCCCCCTTCTTCATAGAGAGCTTTCGCCAAGTTACGACCTAACATATCTGCTTTTTCTTTTGGTCCTGACAATTCACCTTCAAAACAATTTTTTCCATCTAAAGAAGCAATGATAGCTTTCAACGTTAATTGTCCTTTATAAATTGTCCCATGCACGCCCATCGGTACTTGGCAACCGCCCTCTAATTGGCGAAGAAAACTGCGTTCTCCACGTGTGGCCCACATAGTATTTTCATCGTGCAATACAGATAACATGTCTAGCATTTCTACATCATCCTTGCGACATTCAATGCCCAATGCCCCTTGCCCTACAGCAGGGATGATTTCATCGCTGGTGAAAGTCTGTGTAATAACAGATTCTAAACCCAATCGTTTTAATCCTGCCTCTGCCAATACAATGGCATCAAAGTTTTCTGTTTCTAATTTATTCAAACGTGTTTGCACATTCCCACGAAGTACAGAAATCTGCAAATCAGGTCGTTGATTCAACAATTGTGCTTGACGGCGTAAACTACTGGTTCCTACCTTAGCACCTTGTGGCAGTTGATCCAGTGTTTTATATTTCGGAGATACCAAAGCATCACATGGTGTTTCACGCTCTGTAATCGCACCTAGTACCAGATCTTCTGGCAATTCTGTAGGCATATCTTTCAAGCTGTGTACAGCCAAATCGATGCTACCATCACGCATAGATGCTTCTAGCTCTTCTGTAAATAAACCTTTGCCACCGATTTCAGCCAATGGTTTTTCTAAAATACGATCACCTTTCGTACTGTGATGGACTAACTCCACCTTGCACTGTGGATAATGTTTGCGCAATGTATCTGCCACATAATTGGCTTGCCATAAAGCAAGGGCACTACTACGGGTGCCTATACGAATTGTGTCTCTCATAGTGTGTCGTCCTCCACTTCCAAAGCAAACATATCTTGGAATAACTTCCAATAATCTCGTTCTTCCTCTTTACCCGCGATTTCACCAAAATGAATCATTGGATCTCGCAATAATTTACGTACCAACATACGGGACATATTGCTAATAATCTTACGTTCTAGCTCTGTGGCATTAGGTAATTTTGCCATCGCGCGATGCACTTCACGTTTACGAATGGCTTCTGCTTTTTCACTAAGCAAGACCATAATAGGACGAACCGATAGATACTGTAATTTTTCTTCAATTTCTTGTAAGGCTTCTTCTAAGATAGGCTCTGCTTTTCGAGCTTCTTCTTCTCGTTGATGTTTATTCGCTTCTACTACACTTTCCAAGGCATCAATGTTAAACAAATACACTCCTGGAATTTCTGTTACATCTGGATTGATGTCACGAGGTACGGCAATATCGATCATAACAATCGACTTACCATCTCGACCATCCATGATTTCTTCCGCTTCTTCCCGCTCAATCACATAATGCGGTGCACCGGTAGATGTAATAATAATATCTGCTGTTTTGGCTTCTTCTACGAAATGATCAAAAACCACAGCCTTACCATTAAATTGGGTTGCCAATTCTTCCGCTGTTTTGAACGTCCGGTTGGACACGAAAATACTCTTTACCCCTTTAGCTTGTAAATGACGAGCTGTGAGCTCACTCATTTGACCAGCTCCCAAAATGAGAACCTTTGCCTCACTGATAGGAATCTCTAAACTATCTTCCGCTAAATTGACTGCTGTATAACTAACAGATACTGGCGTATTCGCAATCCCCGTCATTGTACGCACACGTTTCCCTACAGCAATGGCCTTTTGGAAAATAATATTAAATACAGACGCTGTTAATCCCTTGCTATAAGAAGAAATATAAGCCATTTTTAATTGGCTCAAAATTTGACCTTCTCCTAACACAAGAGAATCTAAACTAGATGCTACTCTAAATAAATGAGAAATACATGCCTTCCCTTCATGGAGGAAGAACCATTTCTCATCTACGTCTACTGTTTCTTCACCTTTCAGATGCAGTAATAAACGTATCATATATTCTTTTACATTCTCCATATCATTTAGGACGACATAGAGTTCTGTGCGGTTACACGTCGATAAAAGGACGCATTCCTCTACTTCTTCATGAGCATAGATGTGATCCATAGCATGATCGAGAGCTTCTTTGGAAAAAGAAAATTTCTCTCGTACATCTACAGGTGCACTTCTATGATTCAGACCTAATACGACTAATTGCATGTACAATATTCTCCTTCACTGAGTCTCCTTGACCCTCTACTATTTGTATAAACTCCGATTCTCCTAAATTTGTACGCCAGAACTGCTCTCGTTCTTTTGGCGTATCTAATATATGCTGTAATTCTTGTCTCCATAGACGAATCTGAGGTAGCCACTCGGCTAATATGCCATATCTGGTTTCTATATCCTGTCTAAGCAAGCGACTCACTCGTGGGCTCACTTGATTGGTAAATATAGAAATCTCTAAATCACCAATCTCCGTAGCACTGCCGAATACCCAAGTAGAATCATCTTTCACATCAGCCCGATTAATGAAAGCCTGTACTTCTTGAGCATCTTCCATGACTTGCGCATTCACAGCAGGAATATCAGTAGCAATAATGACAAACTGTTGACCTACCATATATTCTGAGCTATAAGGCTTTCCAATCCATTGTAATACACCTTCTTTATGGTATGTTACAATGTCAGGCAATACATCAGGACTGACTACTATAATAGATGCCTCTTCGCCTATTAACTTTTCAATTCTACGCAGAGCTACTTGCCCTCCGCCGACCACAAGACAAGGCCTGTCTTTTAGTGAAAGTCCAACTGTTATCATTCTACTACTATCCTTATATGTCTCTACAATGGCAAAAACGGCTTGAATAATCAAGCCGAAATTCACCTTATGCTTCTGTTTCAGTCTCTACAGGTGTGATGTCCTGTAAAGCAATACCATCTAATAATTGTAGTTGCGCTGTTAAAATTGATTCTACTTTTGCACGGAACACGGCCATTTCATTCGCAATGGTAGCATATTTAGCTTCTGCTTCTCGCAGCGCACGATTCGCATCTTCTAAGATTAATTTACGTTGCTGCTCTGCATTTTGTAGAATTATATCAGCCTCTTTACGAGCTGCCTCTTTTACGTTTTCACCAGTTTCTTGAGCCAGTACCAATGTATTACGCATAGTTTCTTCTGTTGATTCATATTGATTCAACCGTTTTTCCATTTGCTCTACTTTATCAGTCATTTCACGGTTTTCACGATACAAGATTTCATAGGCTTGTACCACTTCATTCAAGAACTCGTTTACTTCATCGCAGTCAAAGCCACGAATACTTTTTCCAAACTCTTTATTATGAATATCCATTGGTGTTAACATAGGATCAGCCTCCTTACATAAATCGTTTTAGATGTACTCCAATACGTCCTTTCTTAGACGTTCCAGTAATACTTTCTATTTGCATACGACCTCTGCCACGAAGAGAGATAACATCCCCTTCTTTCACTTCTTGCGCTGGCCCTTTTGCAGGTTGCCAATTCACTTGTACCAATCCTGCTTTAATCGCTTCTACTACTTTTGTACGAGATGTACTAAAACCAGAAGAGGCGATAGAATCCAACCGCATAGATGCCACAGTCGTTCGTACTTCTTTTATTTTTTCTTCTTTCGGTTGTAATTCACTCAATTCCATTCGTGATACTGTCACTGTTACCATAGCAATTTTTGTGAAGTTTTGAATTACAAAATCTGCTATCGTTGCATCAACAATCACCTGTGCACCACCACTAGTGACGATAATATCTCCAAAATGAGTGCGATCAATACCAAGCCCCATCAACGAGCCTAATACATCACGGTGCGTCAACAGTCGGAATCGTGGATCCCAAGATACTTTCAGCACCGCAATTTGTAAATCTACAGAGCCTTGAAAATGCGGGTCCACAAAGGCTACTCGAAGGCGCTCTGCCCCTTCATAGCCGCCGCTGGAGATGATATCAATACCACCGAAATTCGCTTTCACTGCATCCGCAATGACAAGACCTGCCGGAGACATAAAATCTGTTACACGGTATGGTCTGCCTGCTTGTACTTGCTCAGCTAGGTCAATCATACGTCTAGCTTCTTCGCCATTACCAGATGCTTCAAAATATCGAATTAACTTTTCTTTATCTTTCACGTTGTTTTCCTATTTCATTTGACCGCTCATAACAAGCTAGGACACCTTCCATAATAGAGGACCGCAATCCTTCTTTTTCCATGGCAGCAATCCCTGCTATAGTAGTTCCCCCTGGAGAGGTCACTTGGTCCCGCAGTACACTAGGATGAGAGCCTGTTTCTAAGGCAATTAATCCCGAGCCATACATGGTCTGTACCGCCGCTTGCAACGCCAATGACCTAGTGAGTCCAATCCGAACTCCTGCATTTGCCATCGCATCTAAAATGGTATACATATAGCCTGGGCCCGCTCCCGCTATGGCGCCAATACGATCTAAATCAGCTTCTGAACATACAACAGCTTCGCCTAACGCTTCAAAAATACGCAAGGCTTGCTCCCGTTCACCTGGAGTTACCTCATCACTACTTGCAATGGCTGTAAAACCGGCTTTCACTAAGATTGGTGTATTCGGCATAGCTCGCAACCAATGCGCATGAGGCGCAAAGGACTGCAATGTGTCCAATGTAATGCCTGCTGCAATAGAAATACATAGCGTTCTCGGCTCAATGAGTGGCCCCACCTCTTGCATAAGAGATGGCAATACTTGAGGTTTTACGCCAAATACAATGGTTCTGTACTCATCAAAAGCAGGTATGGCATCACAATCCGTAAAGGCTGTCACACCAAATGTGCGCTCTAATTCCGCCGCTTGTTCACTGCGACGCACCAATACATCTACTTCCTCAGGACCCCAAACACCTTGTTCCAAAGCCCCTTGTAAAATAGCACCACCCATCGATCCTACGCCAATTAGTAGTATTTTTTGCATGGCTACCTCCTAATACTTAGGCTTGTGGCTCTTTCCAAGCTAATTTATCAGATATTTCTGTATATTCTTTATCTGTATAATCTACTGTTACATTTACTGGCACGCAGATGAAAATATCTTTGCCAATTTTTTCTAATTTACCATCTAAAGCAAATGTAGCACCACTAACAAAGTCCACAATACGTGCCGCTTCATGAGGGTCTGTGTTTTCAAAATTAATCACTACTGGACGCATATCGCGTAATTGATTTGCAATGTTTTCAGAGTCTTCGAATGCTTTTGGCTCTACGATGACTACTTTCATACCACTAGAACGTTGTGCCACTGTGTTATATCCTCCTGTTTTTGGATGGGCTGCTGATGCTACAGGTCCATTACCACCTGCCACTGGTGCTGTTACCACTGGCTGTTGAAATTCTTCTTCATATGTATCATCTGAATACTCTTCATATTCATATCCATCATCTTGATTACCGCCAAAAAAGTTTTTTACAGAATTCCAGCTGTCTTTCAGTGCCATCGTCATTTCCTCCATTACTTATCATAGTGGCGTTCTCCAAATATTGCGGTTCCTACACGAACAATATTTGCACCCTCTTCAATTGCTACTTCAAAATCATGGGTCATCCCCATGGATATATATTCAATCTGCCCTTCATCAAAATGAAGTTTCATGTCTTCAAATAAAGCATGGGCCACTCGAAAAATTGGGCGTGCCTCTTCTGGATCATCAAAAAATGGTGCCATACACATAAGCCCTTTTACCCGTACATTGGGTAATGTTTTAGCATATTCCCGTATGGTAGGAAACTCTTCCACATCCATACCAGACTTGCTTTCTTCTCGTGCCACATTAACTTGTAGTAATACTTCTTGTATCAAACCTTTTCTAGAGGCAATGCGCTGAATTTCATCCAACAACTTAACACTGTGAACTGAATGAATTAGCCTGAACTTCCCCACCACATTGCGCACTTTGTTGTTTTGTAATTGTCCAATCAAATGCCATTGTAGTTCTGGTCCCTGGTAGAGTTCCATTTTTTCTTTCGCTTCTTGTACACGATTCTCGCCCACGGTTCTTACACCTAGATGAGCCACCTCTTGCACCGCCTCTACAGGATGATTCTTCGTCACCGCTACTAGCGTAACAGAATCTGTTCTTCCCACTCGTGCCTTCGCCGCTTCAATGCGTTCCTGCACTTCATGTAATGCTGTTGCTATCATATATGTCAGTCCTCTTTCGTCGTTACATTCCACTCTGAAAGGTCTTCATAAAAAAAATAATACTTTATCTTTTTTATTATAAACGAAAGAATAAGAAAAGTACATAGAAAAAGCATGATTTCAAGCCTAGTTCTCTGTATTTTCTTATTCTTAGTTATCTAAATTATATATTTGTCAAGTATTTCATGTCTGGATGAAAGTATATACCCCCGATTGTGCACCGTCATCGCATGTGATATCCTCCAGTGCCCTACAAGGTCTTAGGGCATCCTGTGAAAGTGCCTCTCCTTAAGAGAAACAAGTCTAAGACATCTGTGTCCTAGGCTTGGTCTCGCAAGACAGCGAACATCGCCATGCGCCCGGTGCACCCTTGATCTCGCCGATACGAGTAACATCCATCAGTGGTCATCGTGTCTGTGGATGATATCGCCACTTGCTTCAGTGGTACACCCTTGTGCACCACACAAGCAACGATGTATCCTTTCAAATCCACATGGGGTGTCGGTTGCTCTGCTCGTTGGATATAACGCACCACCTGATCCACCTGTGAAAGCCCCAAGGCACGCATGTCTCGTCGAAATTGTTCAGCGATCTCTTCGCTTACCTCAAAGGAGTCCGCTCCAATGGATGGGCCGATGAAGAGATAACAATCGGATGGCGACGTTTCATATGCCTCGTGCATACTATCTATCGTTCGTTCTACAATGTGAGCGATGGCACCACGCCAACCTGCATGAACAACCGCCACTGCATGATGTGCCGTATCATAGATGAGAACAGGCACACAGTCCGCCACAAGCAACAAGAGAGGAACCTCCACCAAGTTCGTGTGGATCGCATCGCTGTCCGGGATGCTATCGTCCCAACTGAAAGCACCTCGACCCACAAGCTCTGGTGTGACCCTCGTCACGCCTACCCCATGCACTTGCTCACCACAAGTCAACCGACTAGAATCCACACCAAGCACCTGTGCTAAGCGCCGACGATTCTCTGCCACCGCATCTGGCGTATCCCCGACATGTAATCCCATGTTGAAACTGTTAAAGCTACCTTCGCTGACACCACCATAGCGGTACGTCACACCGTGAGTGAGGGGGAAGTCTTCTAGGAGAGGGGCGTATTCGTAGGTAATGGATGTCGAGTTGTTTTGATGGAGAGAGGATTGGCGAAGAGAGGAGGAAGTTTGGAATAGTTGCGTTTTGTTCATGTTGTGCCTCCTTTGGGTTAGTAGAATTGTTAGAATACTCTAATCTTAGTCACTTTTTCACCATCATTAATGAATTTAATGCCATACATATAATCTGATCGCCAAATAAATACACCGTAAAACCAAGTATTGTCATCAAAAATACGTACTGGTCTACCATATGCCTCATATACCTTTTCTAAGGAGTCACCCACTGCAATTCCTCGATAGGTAGCAGCATCACGATTAGTGACTTCAATGACTCCAGCTCTTTCTATGTCCCCGTAAATACTGCTATACGTTATACCGCCATATCGCATAAAGGCCCGTTGCTCTCCATCTCGTCTGTACTCGTGATGAACTTCTTCTGTAGGATTGCCTAAAATTTGGCGAATTTCCTCATAGGTAGCATTAGGGTATATCCCTGCAATACTGCGTTCTTGTCCCCCTAACTGATATCCAATTTTTTGAGCTGATGGGTAACTATTCGGATATTCCGACCGTTGTGGTAACCGAATTGTACTAGAAGAAGTACTAGTTGTTCCAGTAGAGCTACTTTGTTTCCCCGCTTCATTCCAAGATTTTTCAACCTTTTTCCACGTTTTAGACAACCAGCTAGCTTCTACATGGGCTGGCGTAAAGATGGTGGCACTGAATAGTGCTATTAAAATAGATGTGGTAATTTTTTTCATATTCTCTCTCCAATCCTCTTTCAATACTTATATAAATAACTACGCTGAACAAATCTATACAGACTCAGCTACAATTCGTATTAATTTTAATGCATTCATTATATCTAATTCGTTATCCAATGAAAATTTCTGTAACCTTTTTACCATCATTTTTAAATTTGATACCAAAAAGATTATCTCCACCCCATACAAACATACCATAAAACCATGAATTATCCTCAAAAATATATATAGGCTTACCATAGGCTTTATAGACCTGCTCTAATGAATCACCTACAGCTATTCCTCGATACGTAGTAGCATCACGATTGGTAATTATTATATATCTAACAGAATCCCTATCTGTTATATTTCCTTTGATAGCGCCATTATAAAATGTAACTCCACCATACCTCAAATGGGTTCCTTCATATGTAGGAGTACCTAAGCTTCTCTTAATATCCCCCATAGTTGCTCCAAATGGAACGCCCAGTACAACAAACTCAATATCATTTAATCCCATATCTTTTTTATAGCCATAATTATAGCTACTAGGATAGTCAGATCGCTGTGGTAATCGAACTGTACCCTCAGAAGGACTACTTGTTTCTGTAGATGTGTTTTGTGTACCCGCTTCATTCCAAGACTTTTCAACCTTTTTCCACGTTTTAGATAACCAGCTAGCTTCTACATGGGCTGGTGTAAAAATTGTGGCGCTGAATAGCGCTAGCAAAATCGATGTCGTTATTTTTTTCATGTTCTCTCCTATACTCTATGATCTTAATATGTGCTTATATGATTTATATATTTAATTGTTTTAAAATATTCTTAATCTCTGCGCATATTTCCTCAAACCTAATATCTTCTGCATAACTAAAGTTCTTAGAATAATTCCTCCATCGTTGCTGCATAATATCACTAAATTCAATTATTTCAATAACTTGGTCGAACTCTTTTATCCTATCATATGTACCTCGTTTTTTTGCAGTTTCTCTTAATGCCATTTGCAAAGTAGATATTTCTATATTTTGACTCTCTAACTTAATTAATATAAAAATGTCATAATAATCTCTAAGTCTGGTATTTTGGTCTCCTCGCGCAACAACCGTTTCTAACTTTTCTGCAAGAATCGTTGATAAATTATATGCCAATATATTAATACTTCTTTCGTCTAACATAAGCTTATATGTATATTCAATTTCTTTTGGTGTAATCTTGTCACCAGTAGTAATATCCAATTTTAGAGGCACTGACATTTTTTCATAATTGCCAACTAATGATACTCTATATCCAATATATTCATCTTTTTCTCTAATTTCTTGCACTATACCTCTGTTAAAAGATATTCCATCGTCCAACGATATCCTTATAATATTATCAATCATTTCTATAATTGTTTCTTTATTTAATGGATACCCTTTTATTGTTGCATCCATATCCATAGTAGATCTCATATTCACTCCAATCATAGATGCAATGAGAAATCCGCCTTTGAGGATATAGTTATTTTTGTACTTACTACATGAAATTCGCTCTAAAAAACGTTCTAACATATAGTTTTGTAAAAGTATCTGTGCTGATATATTCTTATCCTTTGCAATCTTTTTTATAACACTTTTAAGCTGCATAGCATTTTTCATAATAACACCTCTAAATAAGAACGAACTTTATCCTCTACTTTCAACAGCTTTGCAAACTCGGAAAGTAAAGGAATATTTTTTTCAGTTCTTTTAGTATATCGTTTAAATGCTTCTATAATAACTTGAATATCTGTATGATACCTTGGTTGCAAAATGTCACATAAAGTCCTCTCTACAGAGTATCCCCTTACCGTGTTGCCGCTGGGCGTTACTAATGCACTTATGCCAATATCATATAATGATGATCGTATACCCCTGCATAAAATTCCATCAGCCTTTGGATTTGTTAAGTTATAGCCATAAGGGAATGTCATATTAAACCGTATTGGCGTCCTATCAGTTAAATCAGTTAAATATAACACAGTATCCAAAGAATAGATTCCACGTTTATACCGGTTTTGTAAGACAACAAATTCATCTTCCCATACTTCAGGTAATGTATATACCCCTCTTGAAGCACGCTCTAAATTTCCTTGTTGTACTAAATATTGTAAGCTACTCCGTGATATACCTTCTTTTACAACCATATCTGTCGTAACTAACCCATTATTATATTCTGCTATTTCTAAAATTCTCTTTGAATTATCGATAGATATCCCCCCTCATATCATTTTATGTACTTTCTTGCTTTAAATTATAATGTAATGCAGCATCAAAGTAAAGACTACATAAAACTTTTCACGCATTCCACGATAGGTAAATCTGCTTCTAACCAATCTACATCATATAAGGTTTCTAAGTTTAACCAACGAGCTGCACTATGTTCTTGTAAATGAAATTCTCCTAATAACTCACATTGATAGGCATGCATAATGAGATGAAAATTAGGATAGTCATACTCTACGGTTGTTAAAAAATCCCCTACTGTAATCTGCACATCTAATTCTTCTTGTATCTCACGAGATAAAGCTGCTTTATGATCTTCTCCAAACTCAATTTTACCTCCTGGAAATTCCCAACGTCCTTGTAAATCTCCATAACCTCTTTGTGTAGTTAATACTTGGTTATCTTTCAAAATAACTGCCGCTACTACTTCTATCGTCTTCATCCATAGCTCCTTTAATGGTTCACAAAATAGTCGTACAAATCTTCACGTATCGGAGTTTCCAAATCATACATAATACGAACTGCCTTTTTCGTTGTACCTGGCATAGTAAATACTTCTGTTTCTCCTGTTGCATGTATATGTCCTAAATAATAAAACTCTTTTGCCCCATCTTCATCGTTCTTATTTTTTCGGATAAACAAATGCATAGTAATGCCTTCTTCTTTTGCATGTAACGCTTTTTGTACCAAATTATTACTAAGGTCAACACCACTTTTAGAAATAGCAATTAATTGCTGTGGAGATAATAATTTATCTTCATATCTGATAGTATCTGCAATATCTTCACCCTTATCATAATTGATAAATACCGGATATGTTTTGGTAGCCTCATCATATTTATAACCACCAATATTTAATGGTACGATACTAGTTTCCCACTCCATTAACTGGCATACGTCTTCATAAGTATATTTTTGATATAGTGTAAAAGAGGCCTCCTCATATCGCTGACTATAATATTTTTTATTTCTTTGAAAGCCCACTTTCACATAGTCCTCGACCATATCACGGAACCCTTCATTTTCTAAAGCTTCACGGAATACCGCTGATATCTGCAATCCATCTACCACTTCATCGCACAACACGGCATCCTTAAATCCAGCTTTGGAGGATCCTGTCTTAAACTGACCTGTAAATAAATTGATGATATTTCTTTCCGTATGAGTTGTACAAGGAATACCTAATCCTAGTAACTGTGTTCTCATATACGTCAGTGGATTAACTTCACCTTTCAACAAACCTTCCAATACATATAGTTCATGTACTCGTTTGCCAAGTACCATATACTGGCCCATATACTCTAGTATTTTCGCTTCTACCGACGAAAACCTATGCGTGTAGTCTTTTTCATAGTCTACCAAAAACTTATAATATGTTTTTGCATTACTATTAAAGATTAATGAAATATCGATACTTCCATAGTTTTCAAAATCTATCAATTTGGGAATACGACCTAATTTATATTTTAAGTTTTTATAGGCTTGTCGAATATGTTTAATCTGTGTGAATTTAGCTGTATCAATAGATTTAAAAATACGTTCTTGGGCAATGGCATCAAAATGGATCGTAGATGCACCCGGAATTACTCGTGTACCTTCTTGCACATAATACCGTAAACTATCCTTGTTATGACTTACATCTCCGGACAGAGCTACAGGAATCATAAAGTTATTATTAAAGTTTCCAATGAAATCAAGAACAACTACATAGTCCTTACTATTGTGACGTCGCAATCCCCGACCTAATTGTTGTACAAATACGATAGGACTCTCTGTACCACGGACCATAACCACTTGATTCACTTCTGGAATATCGATACCTTCGTTAAAAATATCTACGGTCATAATATAGTCTAATGCATCATTGGCATCCGGTCCTGATAATCGTTGAATAGCCTCTTCCCGAATTTCTTGCGAATCTGCACCACTTAAACTAATAGTTCTCATCCCTAGTTGATTAAAAGCCTTGGATAGTTCTTGTGCTTCTTCAATACTATGACAGAATACTAACCCTTTTACTCGCTCTCCAGAATATCCATAAAAATTACATTGCTCTAGAATTAATCTAGCTCTTATTTGGTAATCCCATTCATTGGCAAAAATGCTCTGTGCTTCATCACCCTCATAGGTTGTGATGCCATCAGATAATTGTCCGATACCAAAATAGTGAAATGGACATAGTAAATCTGCCTCTAATGCATGTTGTAATCGTATTTCATGAATAATATTGTAATCAAATAGCTTATAAATATCGAAATCATCTGTACGCTCTGGACTAGCAGTCATAGCAAACCAAAACTTAGGTTTGAAGTATTCCATAATACGATGGTAACTTTCAGATCCTGCTCTATGTGCCTCATCAATGACGATAATATCAAAATCTGTAGGGGCAAATCTCTCATAACAATCTGGCTTCGACATCATTTGCATAGTGGCAAATAAATACGTCTCAGAAAACCCCTTTGCTGTACCTGATAACACACCATACGTCACGGAGTCACCAATCACCCGTTGATAGGATTCCATCGCTTGTCGAGCCACCTGTTCACGATGCACTAAAAATAATACACGCTTCGGTGTAACACTACTGACCGCAAAGGCTGATGCATAGGTTTTACCTGTACCAGTTGCAGAAATTAATAATCCCTTGTTAGCCCCTGTCTCATATAGTTCTGCAAACTTTTCAATCACATAGGACTGCATACTATTCGGCTGTAATACTTTTGGGGATTGATTATATTCAGTTACACTCGCATCTGCCACTGCTGGTAATTGTTTCTTAGTAGAATCGTTATACTGTTTATATAACATTCTATATATATCAATATAGTCTACATAGGTCTTTGTTTCATCTGCTGCCCACAAGCTTTCAAACTCTTCTAAGACAGACGTCACAAAAGATTCTTGCTTATGAGAACTATAATGTACATTCCACTCTTTATTTCTTGTCAATGCGTGGAGGGTCATATTCGAACTACCCATAATGATAGTGAACTCATCTTGTAAATGAAATCCATACCCCTTCGTATGAAAGCCTACATCAGATCCTTGTGCATCAAATATGCGAAGCTCAATATTACTAAACTGACTTAACTTATCTAGTATTTTAGGATCATTAAACATCAAAAAATTTGTTGTCAAAATACGACCTGGAATATGTTTTTCTTCCAACTCTTTTAACGTCATCAATAACGGACTTAGTCCACCAGCTGTAATGAAGGCTACGCTGATAAAAAAAGATTCACACCGTTTTAACTCGCTCTCTATAGCAGAAATAACCTTCCGACCTTCTTCTGCATTATTCGATACAAACTCTGGCCCACTATGTTGTAATGATTTAGTAAAATTTATCGCACTCATCTCTATCTCCTATATACATGTATATAAGATCACTCTACCAGCTCTTCTGTATAAGATCAATAGAAAAATAAAAAGAACACTACACATCTTATGGCGAACTTAGGTATTCTCACAGTTTGTCAAGAAATGCATAGTGCTCTTTTTTATTTTCTGGTGATGGTATCAACTTAACAAAGCATCTTACCACCATTCATTAATATATGTATTTTGTCTTGGATACGCCCGATTTAACACTTCTAATATATCATCTGGTCCTTCTAGTGTTTCTTCAAAGGCAAGTTCCGTCGCGCTCATGCGTCCCATAAGAAGTAAGCTCAAGGCCCCTACGGAGAACACCAATTTTGCATTGATATCCACATGTTCTTTGTGTTTCACCACTTGCGCTTTCCCCTCTTTATAGGACACTACATAGGTGCCGTGGTTCCACTCACATAATGGGTCTTTCACTCCGAATTGGATCGCTCCTTCTAAGGCTACGGGTACGGGAATACTTTCCATAGCTAGTTTCACATCTACGACACGACTCATCATAAATGGCATCGTGCTGTGCCCTGTTTTTCCATTCGTGTGAAAGATGTAACCTTGGTCAATCATGCCTTCGTTCCAACGTACGCTGTCACCTTGGGATCGATGGTTGTACAAGAAGTTCAACAATGCTTTTTGCGCACGGCGAGTGGTGTACACAAACTCACTCACTGCAATTTCAGGCTCTCCTAAGCGATAGAAACAATAGCCTTCTAATTGTCCAGAATCATTTTTTACATATCCTACTTGCACACCTTCTGCAAAAATGGATTCCAACAAACGAACCCATTCTTTTTCTTTTCGTACTGCATAGCCAGACAATGGTTTTGTGTAGGTTTCATAAACGCCTGCTAAACGTTTCCATTCACGTGGGGAACGCAACATGCCAAAAGATAAGGTTTTGTCTAATTTCTTTAACAGAGGGGCTAACTCATCCAATTTCATGGTTTGTACCCATTGATGGGCATACAAATCCCAGCCATAGTTTTGATAAAATCCTGCAGAAGATGGCATTAAAATGGTTAAGCCCTGGCCACGTTCTTTCAATTCCCCTAAGGCTGCTTTCAGTAATTTTTTACCGACCCCACTGCGTCGTACAATCGGGTCTGTGGCAACCCCCACCATGTAAGACATAGGTAGGTCCACACCGCGAACGCGAATGGTATTTTGTCGTAAATGAACGGTGCTCACCAAATAACTACGGTCGATGCCCACCATCGTATTGTCTGGTTCATAGGCCGTATCAAAATAGTATTTAAAAAATGGATGATCTTCTGGCTCAAAACAATAAGCCCACAAACGTTTGACTTCTTTTGTGTCTGACTCTTTGGCAATTCTAAATTTCAAAATAATCCCTCTTCCATCGCTATGGTACATAGAAAACAGTTCGTATACTTTATTCTATTATTATATAAAAAAATAAGGGCCTACTGCTAGACCCTTTATACACTTCTTTTGTGAAAGTTTACTGACATAGAAAAAGAGCCAGCGTAGCCGGCTCTTTCAAGTATGCATCCTCAAACGCATACCCCAATTAGTTGTTATATTACAATGCCTCACCAAAGAAAGCAATGGTAATTCATAAATTATATATACAATAAGACACCATCTAAAAAGAGTTTAGCACCATACCCGAATAGGATCAACCCACAGATGCGGTTAATCCATACGAGTTGCGAAATCTTGATGCGCTTTGACAATTTATGAATGATCGTCGATAATGCTCCAAACCAAGCAAAGGCGGACACGATGTATCCCAACAAGAAATAGAGAGATGCTTCTTCTGGAATGCTGGCTTTCACAGCACCGAACATCATGGTCACGTCGATAAGTGCCTGCGGATTCAGCCATGCCACCGCAAAGGCAGTGGTCACAATATTCCAGATGGTCACATTCGTATCCACATGAGATACATTCGGTTCCGAATTGAACACAGTATAGCCCATATAAAAGATAACCGCCCCACCTAGCAATAAAACGATACCTTTCAAAAATGGCCATATGTCAAAGATGGCACCAATGCCATAAAAAGCTGACACACTCAAGGTAAGATCGAAAAATGCCACAATTAAAATGGTGGTGATAATGCGTGATACCTTTTGTACCAATGCTGTATTAATGATAAATAGATTCTGCATTCCTATGGGCGCCAACACGGCAAAGCCGATCAGTAATCCTTCCCAAAAATAGGTCATGGATGGCTATCCTCGCAAGCGCCTTGTTTGATACAACGAGCATCATATTTTTCAGCAAAATGATCTGGGTTGTACGACTCTTTCGCCATGCGAAGACCTGGTAAGCCCATATCTTCTTCACGGTTGATAAACTGTGTATCCGCAAATTCATGACGAATAAATTCATTATTAATAGCTTGGTACAAACCACGGATGGTTGGGTTTGCTTTTTCGATATGAATGAGCGCCATATGTTCATTCAACATTTCTCCAATGGTGAAAGCCTCTACTCGTCCGAACAATTTAATACAACCACCTACAAGGCCCAATGCATCCCAATGATCGAAGAGCAAATTAATAGCGGTTAGCTCATCTTCGATACCTTCTTCATGGTGTGTCTCCACCCATTGTGCTGCGGCTTCACGACAGAGAGGAATCGTATTTTCATCAATTGGCATATATTCATAGTTAGAATATTGCATGCGGAATTGATTCAAATGATTTTTCTTTTGACGTAACTTTTTACCTGCTAAAGTAATCATATCTTCCGTGCGATAGATATATTCAAAGTTATCACGGTCAGGTATAAATTCATAGCAATCTGGACACAACTTTTGCATCCGTTCCATCATGATGGGATTAACACCTTTTAATAAAAATGGAATTTGATTCTCCTTGAACCACTCTTCCGCCATTTGTAATCCATCTACAAACTTGGCATCTTTTCCTGCAAACGGTGGTAACATAAATGGAGATTCCGTCACTCCACCACCTTTAATAAATAATACGCCTTCTTCTTCTGCCCAAGTAATGCCATAAATATCTTGCCACATAAATAATGTAGTAAAACTATTATCTGACGCTTCATAATGATGCTCTGAGAAATACGCATCAATACGGGGCTTATCTTCTAAGGTAAAACGCTTGAAGTCTAAAATAGGACTCGCCTCCTAATACACTGATTTTATGATATAACATTACTATTATATGCTATTCATCGATAAAATTCAATGCAGAAAAAAACACTCTCTCCTTTCCTTGAGGAATGCCGTTACGAGTAGTAGCCTTGTGGCGTTCCCTTTACTACCTAAATCATACAAACGCAGAAGACCGTAACATACCCCTGAACAAACCTACCGTAGGATCAGTTTGAGAAGGGGTGTGTTACGGTCTTCCCTTATATTAATTTAGACAGAACGTCACCGGCTACATAGTGAAACAAGTGACGACTTTCATTTGCAAATGGCTAGATAGTAACAACAAATAGTGACTAGCCAATGCCGTAATATAAACGGCAACGAAAAAGCACAGGGTTGCCGCCCTGTGCTTTTTTGGTGTAATCTTTGTTAGACTTACTTGTTGTTTTAGCTACTCATAGTAGTAACATAACTTAACGTAAAGGTAAACATAGAATACCTCAGTATCTCCACGCCTCCGTAAAGCGCCATTGTAGAAGTGGTCTTTCTTGCCCCCTTATTTGACAAAATTCCACAAACGACAGAAGAGCACGACATGTTCCGGAGCAAACCTAACCACTGTATCAGTTTGCGGAGGAATGTGTCGTGCTCTTCCCTTAAGCTCAAGTAAGAAAGGCAAGAAAGCCGATACTAGAATAAGCTTTCGTCTTCTTTTAGATCTTCTCCAGAGATAACTGCTACAGAGGCAATTTTATCTCCTTCATCTAAGTTTTGTGTTTTCACGCCAGAAATGGCTTTACTTTTCTTCACGGCAATATCGTTCACGTCAAAGCGAATGATCTTACCTTGTTCAGAAATGAGCATCATTTCATCGTTGTCATTCACGATTTCTACAGCTACGACTTCGCCAGTTTTGTCGGTGATTTTAAAGTTTTTAGTCCCTTTACCACCACGTTTTTGCACTGTATAGGAGCTTTCCACATTGCGTTTACCATACCCATCTTCACTGATGGTGAATACTTGGCATTCTTCGCCAGTACCGTGGATAATGCTAGCACCTACCACTTCGTCACCAGCGTTGAGGTTGATACCTTTCACCCCACGAGCAGCACGTTTTAACAAACGTACGTCACTTTCATGGAAACGAATGGCCATACCTTTTTTCGTACCTAGCAATACATCTTGGTTGCCATAGGTCAAGCCTACAGAGATCAACTGATCCCCTTCGTCCAATGCCACTGCATTCAAACCACCACGGCGAATGTTGCGGTATTCATCAATGGAAGTCCGTTTCACCACGCCCTGTTTTGTAACCATGAACAAGTTCACATCGCTGGAGATGCGTTCTAAGTCGATCATGTTCGTCACCGTTTCCCCTACATTAAGAGGAAGTACGTTGATGATAGCTGTACCACGAGAGTTACGGCTCGATGCTTCTGGCACTTCGTAAGCTTTCAAGCGATACGCACGGCCTGTGGATGTGAAGAATAGCAATGTATTATGCGTGCGCACATGCATGATTTGCGCCACATAATCGTCTTCCTTCGTTTTCATGCCCACAACACCTACGCCGCCCTTATGTTGGTTGCGGTATACATTAGCATTCATGCGTTTGATATAGCCTTGACGAGTTAAGGTAATGACCATTTCTTCGTCAGCAATTAAATCTTCCACATCAAAGTCAGATGTATCGATAGTAATTTCACTGCGACGTTTATCACCATATTTTTCTTTCATAGCGATTAACTCTTCTTTGATGATGTCACGTTGACGTGCATCGGAGGCTAAAATCGCTTTCAAGTCCGCAATCAACACCAATAATGCCGCATGTTCTTCTTCGATTTTTTCACGTTCCAAACCTGTTAAACGAGCTAAACGCATATCTAAGATAGCATTTGCTTGAATTTCTGTAAGGTTGAACTTTTCAATCAAAGCCGTACGAGCAATATCTGTAGTTTGAGAACTACGGATCGTATGGATCACTTCATCAATATGATCTAAAGCGATCAACAAGCCTTCCAATACGTGGGCACGAGCTTCCGCTTTCGCTAAGTCGAACTCTGTACGGCGTACGATCACTTCTTGACGGTGTGTTAAGTAATGACCTAGTACTTCTTTCAAAGTCAATACTTTTGGATGGCCTTTCACTAGTGCCAACATAATCACGCCGAATGTATCTTGTAATTGTGTGTGTTTATACAGTTTATTCAACACGATATCTGGTTGCACGTCCGCACGCAATTCGATGACGATGCGAAGACCTCGGCGGTCACTTTCATCACGAAGGGCGGTAATGCCGTCCACCACTTTATCACGGCTTAAATCTGCAATGGTTGCAATCAAGCGCGCTTTGTTCACTTGGTACGGAATTTCTGTAACTACGATACGGTGTTTGCCTTTCGTCATAGCCTCAATATGAGCTTTCGCACGCATTTTGATGCTACCACGACCTGTGGCATAGGCTTTTTTAATACCCTCACGACCAAGGATAGACGCTCCTGTTGGGAAGTCTGGACCTTTGATAGCCGTCATCAATTGGTTCACATCCACCTCTGGATCGTCAATGAGCATCACAAGACCATCTACCACTTCCCCTAAGTTGTGAGGCGGAATGTTCGTCGCCATCCCCACGGCAATGCCGGCGGAACCATTGATTAACAAGTTCGGAATCTTTGCAGGAAGTACGGTTGGTTCTTCCAAAGATTCGTCATAGTTCGGCATAAAGTCCACTGTTTTCTTCTCGATATCTGCTAGCATTTCTGTAGCAATACGAGACATACGAACTTCTGTATACCGCATAGCCGCAGCAGAGTCGCCGTCAATGGAACCGAAGTTACCATGACCATCTACCAGTGGATATCTTGTATTAAAATCTTGGGCCAAACGCACCGTTGCGTCGTACACAGAGCTATCACCATGTGGATGGTATTTACCAAGTACGTCGCCGACGATACGAGCCGATTTTTTGTACGGTTTCGACGGTGTCATGCCTGTTTCATGCATCGCATATAGAATACGACGGTGTACAGGTTTCAACCCATCGCGTACATCTGGAAGGGCGCGCATAACGATAACGCTCATGGCGTAATCGATGTAGGAACTGCGCATTTCTTTATCGATTTGGACCGGCAAAATTTTGCCATGACTCCAAGCCTTTTCCTCCATTGTATCACCTCATTTTACAATACTGATTATATAACTAATCCATTATACCATTTTATGCACTTTTTTTCTATCTTTTTACATGAAAGTTTCAATACACTCAAATATAAACACTTACGAACGTATATGTTGCATAAATATTCTCATATTTTTATTTTTGAAAGTCTAACATGGCCTCATTTAATCGATTCATACGGAATGTTTCCACCACATCAATCATAAAGCGTTCATCATGGATAGGATTCACATCCATTTTGAATAGGTGTGACGTACAATGACAATCACTGCAGCCAAAGCCTTTCACCTCGTCTACACTAATCGCCTTCATTGCCTTCGCCAATTCACATTCTAAATCGCTGGAGCTACGAATCGGTAAGGCTGCCACAACAGTGCTGACACTTCGCAAATAGTCCAGGTGCCAATGTTTCTGTTTCCGCTTCCGTTTATGACGTTCTATTCGTTTTTCTAAATTCGCTTTCGCTGACCCTACATAGATATAATACCCAGGTGTAAAGTGCATATCTCCCTTGCTACCAATAGTTACGGTCACTGGCTCTTCCACCTGCAAGACCATGAGGTAATCCCCTCGGTCCTCCGCTTCTCGTTGCACTGTTGCATCATTGTACAAACACTCACGTACCACTGTAGGTTTAGTAAATTCTGGTGTCCACTGCAATGCCATAGCCTTCCAGTCTAATTGTGGTGCTACCTCAATAAATGTCTTCGTAAATTCCAAATCCGTGTGAAAGTCTGGAGAAAACCACAGCGCTCGTTCCCACTGCACCAAGAATAGAATCCCTGTACGATATCCCTCTTGTTGCAATTCTTGCAAATGAAGTAAATGTTTTCGACCACGCTCCGTCACCGCATCAGGAAACATCGCTCCTTGATCACCAAATAAGGTGCAGGATTTTACTTCCAATAAAAAGTGTTCTTCCTTGTCATTTGTAAGAAGCAAATCAAAACGACTATGACCCACCGTGTACTCTCGTCGTAGCACTCGCCATTCTTCCCATCCAGGAATCAGTTGTTCCTCGATCATATACTCTGCCATGTCATTACAATAATTAGTATCCAACATGATGGGTACACCATCACGTTCAATACCGATGACACGATATTGCGTTTTCGCACCTTCTTTTGGATGATGCACCACATACATCTTCACCCCTACAAAGAGGAGCTCCCACATACGACCTGGATTTGGCAAGTGAGCTGCAATCATCTGTCCCTGTAATTCTAAATGGACAACAAATCGGTTGGGTCGCTCTACAAAGATGGCAACCTGTACATTTTCATATAAAACTTTCATATATATCCTTTTCTTACTATTACTTTATATAGGGTAGCATTCTTGCTTCTATACTACCTAACCATATTTCTCTAAAAGCCATTGTCGCAAATAAGCAATACTTCTAATAACTCTATCTAAAGGTATCTTTCGTGGCAAATAGACACATACAAATCAGATTTCCTGTATTAATTTATCTATAAACTAGAATTATATATCATATATATCAAGATTGTTATATGCTAAGATTCATACTTAGCACTAACAAGCAAGTTCTAGATACATAGTATACTCCATACATGTCATGCATGCTACACACATACTACAGTCCACTCCTATGTAACCTTCACAACATATACACTATTCTGTGGATAAACATGTGGGTATCCTGTGTCTAATCTGTGTGTAAACTCCAAGTTATTCACTTGTTATCACACAGGATGTGTATAACTATGTGGTTATCTTGTGTATACTCTGTGTGTAATCGAAGACTAACTTAGATGGCTTTTTATTTTTGTCTTAACTTAATCACTTTTTGTGGATAATTCTGTGTGTAACTTTAAATTTCCCGTGTATAAGCCGTGCATTATTTGTGAATAAAATTCGTTGCCTCAGCTACATACAAGAACCACTTCTTATAGTATACTAAGAGCATAGGCTTTCGCCTAGTCATGTATAACAATTATATAATTTATTTTCATGGAATTGTACGCTAACACAATTTGATGCAAAATACTTGTCATAATTTTATACATACTACTACATAATTTACAAATAGGTATACATTCCTTTCATAGATTGAACAGATATCTTATGGCTATCCAATATCATCTACATTAGGAACAATGCCTACTTTCGTACATAAACATGAACAACATTTACTCAATTTTAAGGAGATACACATGGCACAAGTGGCAGGCAATTTACAACGTATCCGCAATGGGAAACGCACGTACGCGATTACCCCTCGCATACCTGGTGGTTTCGTACAACCACAAATGTTACAAAAATTTATCGACGTGGCAAACACATTCCACGCAACTTTAAAAATTACAGGTGCTCAACGCATCATGATTACCAACCTAAACGCAGAAGATGTGGACAAAGCGTGGGCTATGCTTGGCATGGAACCAGCGCACACTGTATCCAATCGTGTTCGTTCTGTGAAAGTCTGCCCTGGCACGACATTCTGTAAACGTGCGAAACAAGACAGCGTACATTTAGGCATGCAATTAGAACGAAAATACATCTCTAAAGAAATGCCATCTAAAATGAAAATTGGCGTATCTGGTTGTCCTAACTCTTGCTCCGAAGCCATCACAAAAGATATCGGTGTTATCGGCAATGATCAAGGTTGGCAAATCTATGCTGGTGGTAGCGCTGGTGCTCATCCACGCTTGGGTGACTTAATTACAGAAGTAGCTACTGAAGAGGAAGTACTTACTATCATCGATCGCATGATTACGTACTATAAAGAAAATGCGCAAATCGAACGTATCGGTCAATTCATTGACCGCATCGGTCTTGATGCATTCCGAGCTGCTGTATTAGATACAGTGGATTCCCCAACAGTTACTGCTAAAACCTCTGCTGAACCAGTGGTCAAATTACCGGGTCAAGGCAATGCAGGTCTTGCAGAAGCGAGTACGCCAGCTAATGACAAAGGGGCGACACCACTTTCACCAGGACAACTCATTACAAAAGATACTATCGTTCGTCATGTCGTCGAAGTGTATCCAGAATTGATTCCTATCTTGCAATCCATGGGCATGGGTTGCCTTGGCTGCCCTTCTTCTACTGGGGAACCTTTATGGCAAGCGGCAAATATCCACGGTATGGACATCGATGAATTAGTAGCAAAACTCAATGCAGGTCGCAATGTATCTGAAATTGCTATTACAAAAGATTCCATCATTCGTGATATTATAGATATGTATCCACAAACGGTGCCTGTGTTGCAATCCATCGGTATGGGTTGTCTAGGCTGTCCTTCCTCCACGGGAGAACCATTATGGCAAGCCGCTAGCATTCACGGCATGGATGTGGATGAACTTGTTTCCAAATTAGAAGTCGCACGAAAAGGAGCTTAACATGTCAGCAGTACTTGGACACATTCACTTTTGGTTGTATAAAAAAATTCAGTTGATCGCTGAGCGTGAAGAACTGATTAAGAAAGAGGCGCAAGCTCGCCTTGATGATTTAGCCGATGAATTACATGCAACAGCTATCGATTTGTATGGAAAACCAATTCCTCCAGATCGTCAATTAGATCGTATTATTGACCACAACAACATTCACGGTTGGTTACATAACCAATTACAAACCTCTTCCGTTCGTGAAGCCACTTTCATCAAAGATTTAACGGATTGTGGCGGAGACGACGGTATCGATGCAGTATTAGAAGCATTCATCAAACAAGGTGCAATGTGCGGTACAGAAGCAAAAGAAAAGTTGACTGCTCAAACAGCACCTGCCATTTACACAGTGATGCAAGACTACTACGTGAACGGCATGCCTTGTGACCCAAGCGATACTGTGATCGAGCAAACTGATACTACTTTTAGTTGGTACGGAAATCACCAAAATCAAATTTCCTATTGGAAAACAGCCGGCGTGAATCCAATTATTATGGCCGCTGCCTTTCAAGCATGGTTCAGTGCTTTCGTGAGTCACGTAGCACCGGACTTCGCATTCAATGTGAACCTTGATGGTGACATTCCTGTATATACAATTGCAAAAAGCTAAGTAGCTTATCCTTTTTTATATTATATATAGCAGCACACTCGCTGCAGTAATTGACTTTCACCGCTGTGAAAGTCCCCAGAATAGGAGGTTCTACTATGGCAGGAACTGTAAAACAAGAACTAGGTTTAATTTTTGATGGTCCTAATTACAAAATCGTGAAAAAAGGCGGCGTCGCCGGTGATCAAGTGGAAAAGCACAATCACCCAGAGGCTAACGTGATCTTCACTGTAGTTAAAGGTAAAGTGAACGTATTCCTTAACGAAACAGAATCCCATATCTTAACACCAGGCGAAGTATTGCACTTCGACGGCAACAACTATATCCAAGCTACACTCGTAGAAGATAGCGAATTCGTTGTAAACCTAATTCATAAATAAGCCAATACAAAAAGGTGTGAATCCATGTTAGTCATTAGCATAGGATTCACACCTTTTTTATTATCTACCTACCAAATTAAATCAACAATTTTTTCTATTGGTGAATTAGGTAAAATAGGTCGAAACTCTTTATGTGGATCTAATTTTTGCTCTCCACCATCTCCTCGTATCTCTGTAATAGTATAAGCCTTTCCATAGCGACTAACCAAAATATGCCCCCATACTTCACTACCTTCGTTAGTAACTATCTTTACCCATACATAGGCATTCGTACCATACTTCTGAACTGTGTCTTGATCAATATAATATGATGTCCCATCTATAGTTCCCATATAATACAAGTGGTTTGCCGCCAAAGACATCGTACTTCCTAATGAAATCAACAACACAGCCAATAGTAAAATTCTTTTTAACATGTCGCTTCCCCCTCTTACTACCACACTCATATCTTGAATCTATACCATAAGAATACCATACTATGCATAAAAAAATAACCCCCAGGTATATGACCTAGGGGCTTTTTATATCTTATTTGTTGATGCGTTCTACTACTACTGGAGTTAAGTCGATAACTTGGTTACCTTCTTTAACTGCTCCAGCAGATGTTGGGTTAGCTACTAATACATCGATATCTTTTTCTTTCGCAATAGCTTGAATTGCTTCCGCTACTTTTTTATCCAATGGAGCTAATGCATTGGCTTCTTCTTGGTTGTATTTTTCTTGGATGCTACGAACATTTTTATCGAAATATGCTTGTTTTTCAGCATCTGTTTTGAAGTTGTTTAATTTTTTGAATTCACCTTCTAATTTAGGGCCGTATTCTGCACGCAATTTATCGATTTGCATTTGAATAGCACCAAAGCCATTGTAGCCAGTGTAGATAGCTTCTTCGTTAATTACCCCTACGTTAGCAGCGTTAGATACTGTAAAAGCACCAACAACAGCTAGTGCGCCTAAAGTTGCGATTTTTTTAGTTAAGTTCATGTATAAGCCTCCCTATGAGAAATATTTTCATCTATTTATCTAGTATAGCAAAGTTATTTCTATTTAGCAAATTACCTTACATCTTTACTATACCCTATGTATGTGAAAGTAACATGAAAATTATTGTTCTTCACTTACATAGACATATTCTTCTTTTTTCAATTTGCTGATAATTTCTGGCACCATACCGATCAAACGATCGAAACCAGTATATTTAGCAGACCCTTTGATATTGAATAATTCAATACGTTCCCCTTTGATGACAAGCACTGCGGTTGGCTCAACTTTCGCTCCGCCACCACCAGCTTTTTGACATCCACCTAAACCAAGAGATACGTCAACGAATGGTACAATCGTAGTATCGCCTAATTGTACAGCTTCACCTACTACGGTTTCCACACGAATCATTTCTTTAAATTGTTCAAATAAAGGCTCTAAATTGTCTTTTAAATTAGTAAGTTTAGTATCCATCATGACCTCCTATGATTCTTCAACTTCTGAAAGTTCTTTATTTTGCACTTTGCTTACGACGACGATACTGTACAAATGCTTTTACACTGTCCATCAGACACTCTCTGACTGCTTTTTTTACAATAAATAGAGTTCCATAGAATGCAAACACGCCTAATTGCATACGCCCTTTTACAGTTAAGCTACCTGTATAGGCAAACTCTGTATAAGAAAAATTTACTTGTTCCACTTGTTTTGGGCATAATGTATAGGCAGCCGCGGTAATCAGCCCCATTTCATAAGGTCTAGGGATTCCAAAATCACCTTCTAATTGGAATACTCTAGGACTCGCATGACTAGCACATTGCTTACTAACGGTAAACAATGCTTCATAGAGTTTAGGGTTTGATACATGTTTCCACCACCAATAGGTTGGTAAGTCTTTTGTATCTTTTTTCTCTTCTGTTGTTTCTTCTTGCAATGATGTAGATTCTACTGGTTCCAGTACCTGCCCATTGGCATCAAATCGAACAGATTGCATGGGCTCTGGCCCTGAGTATCCAGATAACGGATACGGATCTGGCTCGTCTGGTACTTCGGTTGTGTCCACATCTTCTTTACTGTCTGTCGCTAACGGATCTAGCTCTTCTTTTACCCTACGATTTAACCAATCTTCGTAATCACGGGCAGAACCAACTTTCATAGACCCTAATACATAGACCTCCTTAAACAAGGGATGCCCTTGCTTATACGCAAGATGTACCTTCAATACACGATACATCCACTCTAATCGGAAGTCAAATTCATAAGGTTTGCGCGAACTTACTTTCAGACTATATGTGATAGGAATACATAGAATGGCTATGATGAAAGCTATTACTAGAAGCAATAGAATCATCCATAGTGACACGATACCACCTACCTTTCAGTATGTTATACGATATACATACTTAAATTATATCATTCTTTGCCCTTAATGCTCAATACCAAGACGTGCTTCTACGCCTTGATCATAATAATGGCGGTACGCCTCCATGACGGTGACTAAGTCCGCTTCATCTAAGAGCCATTGAGGCGCACCACGACCAGTAAACACGAGTTCAACATCGGGATTACGAGCCGCTAGTAACGCGCGCCCTTCCGCTTCATCAATTAAACCGAAGAAGAGAGCCATATTGTATTCATCTAAGATAACAATATCAAAGTCTCCTGTAGCCACAGCCTGTAGGGCACGCTCTTGACCTATGTGGATCAAGTCTTTGTACTCTTGTGGGGGTTGCTCCTTTGGAAAAACCACTACATCATCCCCCCATCGGCGCAACTCTTCTTCACTTTTCATACCTTCTGGAATGATAAAGAATGGCTTTCCTACTGTTTCTACTGTGATGGGCTCTAATTGATCTAATACGGCATGTTCTGAATATACCTTAGATTTCATAAATTGAAGAAGCAGCACTTTCTTGCCTACTCCAGCCGCACGTACGGCTAGACCGATGGCTGCTGTTGTTTTTCCCTTGCCATCACCTGTATAAACTTGTACATAGGATTTCATAATTGCCTCCTATTGAATGGGCAAAAACAATAATGGATCTGTAGCCACACCATTCACACGCACTTCATAGTGAACATGGCTACCCGTACTTTTACCTGTACTTCCCATCAACGCAATAGATTGTCCTTTTTTTACAGTCATTCCTACTTGTACTAGGAGCGCTGAATTATGCCCATATTTTGTCACAAATCCATTGCCATGATCGATTTCTATTTCATTACCATAGCCGCCATTATACCCTGAATAGGTCACAGTACCTGCCGCAGTGGCTACAATCGTGGTACCTACATCGTTAGCGATATCTAAGCCTTCATGGAAAGCTCCTCCGCCGTACACAGGGTCTTGTCGTGCCCCAAAAGTAGAGCTAATAACGCCTTTAGCGGGCCAAATGGATGGCATATGACTATTAGCATCCGCCGCATCGCCCTCCATAGCTAACATAGATTGCAATTCTCGAATATCTTTACCCACTCCATCTTTAAGAACATTGTAAAGAGTATACATAGATACCAGACGACGTTGTGCTTGACGGTCTAGGCTAGATATACGAGCAGATAATTGGGTGGTTGTGAAAGTCTTATTTACGCTTTTGGGAGAAGGGTCCTCTTTCTCTTCTTTGCTTTGAGTGCTACCATCTGTTTTTGGTACTGTACCCGACTCTGTACCTTTAATCATATTTCTAATATTTTGATCTAACTCATCCAAAGTCTTCATTTTTTTATCTAAGACTTCTACCTTTTGATCCAATAGTTTTAATTGCTCTTTTTGTAATTGATTTTCTTGGCGTAATTGCAAGACTTCTACTTGTCGTGCAATCCCCCAGATACCAAATCCTAGCAAAATCACTAAAATAGCAATGACTATAATGGCTATGGTCTTAATGTTCTGTTTTGTAAACCGCAAATTCCAGTCATCACCATGTTGCTCTAGATGTGACTGCAACCACTTAGGTATTTGCATATAACATCCTTTCTATGCTGACACAGAAGAACTAGCTAACACATCTCCATTACTTCGTTGTCCCATAGCAGATTGCAAGCTAGCTAATTCTTCTTGTGAAAGACTGGCTAAACTTTTACCATTCACAATTGGTTTCGTAAAAATACGTGATTCATTTCTTCCATACACACTAGAAATAACAATACCATTGAAATTGCCATCTAATAATGTTAAGGAAAAGGATAATTCATTACCAATGTTTTCAAAGGCATTATATTTCACAAATCCAATATGCTGAAATGTTTGTGCCTGTGTAGATTGAATCACTTTTTGTTCTGATAAAATCGTTTGCCAAGTGCTTGCCATATCTCGTAATTCTTTCACTTCAATGGCAAGGCGTCGCTCAATACTCTGACCATTTTCGCCATCCATAAAGTATCGATAGCGCTTGGTTAGGCGACTCACTCGGATATGTAAACTGAATGCATGTAATACTAGCAGTACAATAATCCCTGCTAATACCCATGGTAACCAAGGTAATAGTTGTTCTAACACAATAATCCTTTCTATTCTAATTCATGTTCAAATGGCTTGATAGCACGTTGTAAAATGCCATGCAAAGAGGCTATCAATACACCGTAGTTGACGATAGGAACCCCTTGCACAGAGGCTACATCAATACGACGTAATACCTCTCGACGTGTCAACATACAGCCACCACAATGAATGATAACATCATACTTAGATACGTCATGAGGGAAATGTCCACCGCTGGTCCACTCTAGTTCTAAGTCTGTATATCCTTTTGCTGTTAGCCATCTCGGAATTTTTACGGTTCCAATATCTTCACATTGTTGACGATGTGTACAACCTTCACTAATCAACACTTTGGAGCCCGCTCGCAATTGGTCTATAGCATGTACACCTGCCACTAAATCTTTTAATTTCCCTTTAAAGCGCGCCATTAAGATAGAAAAACTTGTTAAACCTATCTCCTCCGGCACAATTTGACTCACCGCCTCAAAGGCTTGGGAGTCAGTAATGACTAATTTTGGTGGCTTATGTAGTTGCTCCAACGTCGTGGCTAGTTCTTCTACTTGGCACACCATAGCCATACCGTGATAGTCCAAAATTTCTCGAATCATTTGCACTTGTGGCAAAATAATACGACCTTTTGGAGCTGATTCGTCAATAGGACATACTAACACAAATACATCTTTTTCTTCAATATAACCGCCTAATAAAGATTGTACATCCTCATCGACAGGTTTTAATTTGCTTAATGCCTCTAGCAACGTCATGCGATTTGCTCTATCGTTGACATCTGCTATTACTACCTGCGACGTATAAGGTTGTAATTCTCCATGGAATTTGACAAATTCAGAACCTTTGTTCCCTCCTACTTCATTGATGACCACCAACGTAGGTATATGGCTACTTTGTAGTTGTTGTAACCAATCTATATCTTCTGGTATGGGCTCAATATCTGTACGCAACATATACACGGCTAAATTCATCGTTGGCAATACTTGTTTCGTTTTTTCTACCCGCAATAAGCCTAATTCCGATGTATCATCAATACCTGCCGTATCTACAATCATCACAGGCCCTAATGGCAATAGTTCCATCCCTTTAGACACTGGATCCGTCGTAGTCCCCGCAATGGGAGACACTAAGGAAATCTGTTGCTCTGTTAGCGTGTTAATCAAGGTAGATTTACCTGCATTACAGCGCCCAAAAAAGCCTATGTGCAAGCGATTCCCTCTAGTTGTTTCTAATACCATAGACGTCCTTTCTATTCGCTTTCAATATAGCTAATTAAACGCATCAATTCTTCTTCACTTTTGAAAGAAACCTCGATAGTACCTTGAATTTTTTTCGTATTCTTTAAACGAATATCTACTGGAGTTCCTAAACTATCTTTCAATCGTTGCATTAACTTGCGCAACTCCGCCGTTGGTTGAGGCTGAGTCGATGTTAAGCGTTTCTTGCCAGCCTGTAGCTCTTTTACTAGTTGTTCGACTTGACGGGCATTTAAATCTTTTTCCTTAATCCGTTCTAAGGCTTGTAATTGTAAATGTTCTCCGTCTAGCGCCAATAAGGGTCTTGCTTGCCCTACCGTTAGCATACTTGTTTCTAACTCTTGTTGTAAAAACTCCGGCAATTGCAATAATCGCACAATATTTGCTACATAAGAACGACTACGGCCTACGGTCATAGCAATTTCTTCCTGTGTTTTTTTGAAAGTATCCATTAAGTACTGATATCCAAAAGCTTCTTCGATAGGGTTTAGATTTTGCCGTTGCAAGTTTTCTACTAAAGCAATTTCACTCACTTCTTCTGTCGTATAGTCACGGACCACCACAGGAATTTTAGTCAATCCCGCTTGTTGGCACGCACGCCAACGACGTTCACCAGCTACGATTTCATAATGGTCATCTACTTTGCGAACCGCAATAGGGGCAATCAATCCATGGGCCTGAATCGATGCCACTAGAGTTTCCATATCCTCTTCTGTAAAGCGCTTACGAGGCTGATTCGGGTTAGGTTGTATTTTAGTAATATCCAGTTCATAGCCACTTCTATGACCGTCCTTAAAAGAACCAGACAATCCAAAAGATCCTAATCCTTTACCAAGGCCACCTTTTGTTTTTTTAAGCTCCACGCTCAATTACCTCCCGTGCTAAGGCACAATATACTTCAGCCCCTTTAGACCGCTTATCATAGATAACTACTGGCAATCCATGGCTAGGAGCTTCTCCCAATTTCACATTTCGTGGTATCGTTGTGCTGTACACAGCATCGCCAAAGTAATTCGTTACTTCCTCTGCCACTTGTACCGCTAATTTAGTTCTACCATTATACATGGTCAGCACAACACCTTCTAATTCTAACTCTGTGTTTAGTTCTTCTTGTACTAATTCGATAGTCTTCACCAATTGGCTCACACCCTCTAAGGCATAGAACTCTGTTTGTATAGGGATTAATACGCTATTAGAGGCGGTTAAGGCATTGATTGTCAACATACCTAAGGAAGGAGGACAGTCAATAATAATATAGTCATAGTCATCTACGATAGGTGCCATACATTGTTTCAACGTGTAGCCTTTGTCTTCCATCGCTACTAGGTCTACCTCAGCTCCTGCTAAATCGATGGTTGTGGGTGCAATCTGTAATGTATCTATCACGGTGTTTTCTATAATATCTGTGATTGGTACTTCATCCACAAGCATTTCATATACACCTTGTGTGATCTCTTCTTTATCAATCCCTAGACCACTTGTGGCGTTCCCTTGAGGATCTAAGTCTAATAAGAGCACTCGTTTCCCTTCTACAGCCAAACAAGCGCTCAAATTAACAGCAGTTGTCGTTTTACCAACACCGCCCTTTTGGTTGGCTACGGCAATAATTCTAGCCATGATTTCACCTCTTTCTTATCGTCTTATCACATTATAACATAGATTGTTGTGTTTTTTATGAAAGACACCCGTATTTCCTCATCTTTTTTATATATTTTTACTGTTTCACGTGAAACAGAGCAACGTTTATGTCATCCCATATATATTTCATTCATTGTTTCACGTGAAACATTATATATGCAATCTATAAGAATTCCCTACTATACCTTCTCATAGTACCTCACAAGCTATAACATACATAAGCACTAGATCACCCTCCTACGGGCTAGTTATCTTTTTAACTACGATATACATCAACATACCCTTTAATTGTTCTATACACCTATGACCTTATAGTAATGTTTCACGTGAAACAATGTAACAGCCTATCAAATAGGAATCTGTAGTAGTATATCCTAACAAGAAAAGGAACGTTGATTTCATTCTTCAACGTTCCTCTTTAATACGTAATGTCCAGTATCACACCTTACGTATGTTTTATGATATTGCCAGAACACTATCTATTAGTTAATGATCCGTTACGTTATGCAATACTCCATAGTTCGTTATAATATTCAACACTTAATAGTTGATTATGCTATCCAAGACTCAATGCTTCTCATAGCATTTAATTCCCTATAGATATATTACTCATCACCCAATAGCCCTTTTACGATATTCACCGCAGAGATACCATCTTTCGCATAGGAATCAGCTCCAGCTTCATCTGCATAGGCTTGGGACAATACCGCACCGCCTACAAGAACCTTCGCATTGACGCCAGCTTCACGTACTGCCGCAATGGTTTCATTAATCATCGGCATCGTTGTAGTCATCAAGGATGCTATACCGATAATTGGTGCATTGTGTTCTTTCGCTGCTGCAACGATTTCTTCTGGAGATACATCTTTTCCTAAGTCCACGATTTGGTATCCATTGTTTTCTAATAAAGCAGACACGATGTTTTTACCTAAATCGTGAATGTCACCCTTTACTGTAGCTAAGATAATCGTCGCTTTCTTCTCTGCAGTACCTTCTGGTAACACTTCCTTAATCGTTGTGAAAGCCGCTTGCATCGTTTCTGCAGCTAGCATAACTTGTGGCAAGAACGCTTTACCAGAGCCGAACTTTTCACCAACTACTGCCATAGCATCGGATAAACCTCTACGAGTCACCTCTAGTGGATCTAGGCCTTGTGCTAAGGCTTCCTTTACCAACGGTACAACCGCTTCTTTTTCACCTTGCTCTACGGCATGTTTAATACATTCAATCGGGTCATCACTATGGAAGGCTTCCGCTGCAGCTTTCACTTTTTTCGTCACCACTGCGTTTTCATCGTCATCACCGTACTCAGCAATGAAGTCCGCCGCTGCTGGGTCAAATCCCATGAATGTACGCCCTGTAATGAAAGCTTTTCGTACGATTTCATTCATTGGATTCATGATAGGACATGTCAAACCATTGCTCAATGCCATCGTTAAGAACTGTGCATTCAAGTACGCCCGTTGTGGCAAGCCAAAGGATATGTTGGATAAGCCCATCACCGTTGGGAAACCAAATGTTTCGGCGTATAGTTTTAATGTTTTTAATGTTTCTCTCGCTGCATGTTGGCTACTTGCTAAGGTTAATACCAATGGATCTAATAATAGGTCATTTGGTCGTAATCCATAGTTGTACGCTTCTAAGACAATTTCTTTTGCTAAAGACACACGCTCTTCTGCCGTTTCTGGTAATTCTTTTTTACCTAATGGCAAGCACAACAATGCTGCGCCATAACGTTTGGCTAATGGCAAGACCGCCTCTAATTGTTCTGGCTCTGCATTTACAGAGTTTAACAATGGACGACCTGGGTAGGCTTTCAAACCTGCTTCCATCGCCACTGGGTCCAATGTATCGATGGATAAGGGAACCTCCACAAGCATCGTTAATTCTTCGATTGCTCGTTTCATCGTTTCCCCTGGGTCAACGCCTGTGACACCCATGTTCACATCCAATACGTCTGCCCCAGCTTCTACTTGAGCTAACGCATCTTTTTTCACCATTAAGAAGCTACCCTTGCGGATTTCTTCCGCTAACACCTTACGGCCTGTTGGATTAATACGTTCCCCAATGATGATTGGTTTTTCTTGCAAGCCTACTTTCACTACGCTAGTACGACTTGTGAAAGCAGTAAATGGCTCTACATATGGTCGTTCTGCTGGTGTATGTGCTCGTGCTGCTTTAGCGATGGCCTCGATATGTTTTGGTGTACTACCGCAACAAGCGCCTAAGTAGGTCGCCCCTGCATCGAGGAAACGAGGTGCATATTCGCCCATCTCTTCTGGTCCTAATGGGAAGATAGTTTCTTTCCCTACAAGTTGTGGCATACCTGCATTCGGTTGAATGCTGATTGGCAAGTTCGTTACCGCCGCCATACGTTCTACCAACGGCAATAATTGTTCAGGTCCCAAGGAACAGTTGATACCTACGATGTCTGCTTCCATAGCATCCATCAAGATCGCCGCTGCTTCTGGTGGCGTACCTGTGATAGTACGACCATCTTCACTGAAAGAGAACTGACAGATGATTTTCACATCGTCTTTTGTTTTTCCTAACTCGTCACGAGCATCTTTGGCACCTAATAAAGCAGCACGCATTTCTTGGATATCGATGATCGTTTCAATAATCAGGTAATCTACACCGGCATCGATAAGGGCTCTTGCTTGGTCTTTGAAAGTCTCATAAATCTCATCAAATTGAGCCACCCCTAATGGCGCCATAAAACGACCACTAGGACCCATATCACCTGCGATTTTTGCATTCGGATTAATCTTATCACGAGCCGCTTGTGCGACTTTCACAGCAGCACGATTGATTTCATCCATACGATGACCCAACTGGTATTCATCCAGTTTTAAAGCTGTCCCACCAAAAGTGTTAGTCGTAATAATATCGCTACCGTGACGCAAATATTCTGCGTGGATGTGCTCCACCACGTCCGGATGTTCTACGTTAAATAATTCTGGACAAGCCCCGTCACCAAGACCTGCCGCCTGCAGCATGGTACCCATGCCGCCATCTATAATATATACCATATGTCCCTCACTTATGTATCAGGCACATTGCTCGCCCAAGGCAATATACTTCACATGGGTGTGCATCTACTCTTCCCTGTAGGTTCATACACCATGTTACTTATCTATACATCTAATTATTATTCTTAATCAAAGTTTCTTTGTTAGCATCTTACAGTTATCAGTATGATATAAAGTACCTCTACAGCAGCCAAGCCATACACAACTACTATAGAAACTTATACTGATTAACACTGTATACCAATGATAGTATTACTAATAGTTATTATGCCTTACAAAAATATCAATTATCTTGTAAAAAGTATAACTATCATAAGGATATCCCACATAGGATACCTTTTCAGTACTATCTATCACAAACGATACGTTTGTTTAAATGCACGACGTTCTCCCCTTCTCTGGCAACTTACGAGATGCGCACTCTACTTGGCTACAAGATGTGCAACCTCGTTGTGTTTTTGGTCCTTCTTCATCTACTGTTTGACAGCCCACAATAGCCGTTACTGATTTACGTGG
Organism: Veillonella sp. CHU732; assembly: GCF_003992085.1. NCBI lineage: Bacteria > Bacillati > Bacillota > Negativicutes > Veillonellales > Veillonellaceae > Veillonella > Veillonella sp. CHU732. The sequence goes on along the minus strand of NZ_RQVC01000010.1, from coordinate 32,198 downwards.
AAATAGCATGCTTGTGTCTGTCACCGTCAATCCAATTTCTTCTGTCTTAATAATCTTAGCAAATTCTTGTTGTACTGTGACAGGCCAATTGCCATAGCCTGGGCTAAAGCGCCATGTCGTTTTAAAACCTTGTTTTTTTGCCTCTCTGTCGATGAGTTCATTTACCTGATCTGCCACTTGTTCTACAGCGGTTGTAGCCGCTGCATCCACAAGAAGACCTAGTGTAGATTTGCCTTCTTTAAATAAAGCAGAACTGCGTTCTTCTACGGCTTCTCCTACTGTGACAGCAAGAACATATACTTTTTTAGCATTCCCTAAATGACGAATGATGCCTGTAGCATCCAGCACCATAGGCGGGTTACTAAGAATTGTATGTGTGTCTGCATCGTAATCATAGCATTGGTACACACCACGAGGTTCTGCCACTAATTGTACTTCTAGGGCAGCTTCTTTCACATACTGCTCTGGAAATCCCTCCGCATGTTTTAATCCGGAGTATCGTTTTATTTCATCTTCATTGAGTTTTGGTAATCGTCCGTTATAGATTGCCATTGTCTCACCTCAATCTTGTATTGCAAATATAAAACATGTGCGAACACAACGTGACCGCACATGTAAAGAGTACTCATTAAGTATATCATAGATATAACTTATAAGCATTTTTCTATATTTTATTATGAGTTATAGTGCATAGCTATAAAGGTTTTATTTTAATCTCTTTTGGTTTTCGAGGGTATTTCTTAGCCGTAGGTTTTACCTTTTTGATATACACAATAGCTCGTTTATCCTCTAAGGTCGGTAACGTCACTTCTTTGACCTCTACAATTTCACCGCCCAAGATGGATACAGCACGTTTACTTTCCTCTAATTCTTCTTGCACGATAGAGCCTTTTAATGCCACCATATAACCCCCTACTTTCACATAGGGAAGTCCCCATTCCAATAAGATGGATAAGCGAGCCACCGCACGGCTAGTGAGAAGATCAAAAGTTTCCCGGTACTCTTGATGTGCCAAATCTTCTGCACGGCCATGTAAAGTTTGTAATCCTTGTAAGTCTAAGTCCTCAATAACACCATCTAAAAAGCGGAGTCGCTTTTGTAAAGAGTCAAATAAAGTAATTTGCAAGGACGGATCATAGATGCCTAGGGGAACACCTGGAAAACCTGCACCAGTCCCTAAATCGATGACCGTTGCACCTTTTGTAAAATACTTAGGGTCATAACAAGATAGAGAATCTACCACATGTTTTAAGGCAAACTCTTCTGGTTCTGTAATACCCGTTAAGTTCATGTGCTCATTAATAGTTACCACTTGTTCGTAAAACCGTTGTAGTTGGTTAATTTGTGCATCTGTGAGGTCCAACCCATAGGTGTTGGTGTGGGCTTTCACATAGTTTGAAAATGTCATATTAACCTCTTTCACGGTAGTACTGCTCAATTTGCACTAAGAGCACAGAAATGTCCGCAGGAGATACCCCAGAAATACGGCTTGCTTGACCAATGGAATGGGGGCGTACAGCGTTCAATTTTTGAATGGCTTCTAAAGATATACCTTTCATCGCTGTATAATCCCAATCTTGAGGAATAATCTTAGCCTCTAATTTGCGAACCTTTTCTACCTGTTCCATTTGTTTTTTTATATATCCATCGTAAGTAATGGTAATATCGATTTCTTCTTCCACCGGCGCTTCGTAGCGAGGCAATCCGAATGCCTCTGCCACTACTCCATAGGATAATTCGTTACGTTTCACCAAATCGTAAGCCTTAATGCCCGTTTTGATGCGAGGTGTACCAATGCGATCTAAGATTTGTTGCGTTTCTTCGCTAGGGTTTACAGGTGTATCCGCTAGTAATTGAATCGCCTCTTCGATCTTACCTTGTTTCTCTTTGAAAGCTCTATATCGTTCTTCCTTAACAAGTCCAATTTCATAGCCTTTTTCTGTTAAGCGCATATCTGCATTGTCTTGACGAAGTAACAAGCGATATTCACTGCGGCTCGTCATCATGCGGTATGGTTCTTTCGTTCCTTTCGTTACCAAATCATCGATGAGTACACCGATGTAGCCTTCGGAGCGAGATAAGATAAATGGCTCTTTTCCTTCTAACCATAAGGCTGCATTGATACCTGCCATCAAGCCTTGTGCGGCCGCTTCTTCATAGCCAGATGTACCATTGGCTTGACCTGCAGAATACAAACCTTGGATATGCTTCACTTGTAAAGCAGGTGTCAATTGCAATGGATCTAAGCAATCATACTCGATAGCATAAGCTGGACGCATGATTTCTACATCTTCCAAACCAGGGATAGTTCGTAGGAACGCATATTGCACATCGATTGGTAAGCTTGTGCTCATACCTTGGACGTACATTTCGTTGGTGTGATTGCCTTCTGGTTCCACGAATAATTGATGGCGTTGTTTATCTTCAAAACGAACCACTTTATCTTCGATGGATGGGCAATATCTTGGGCCTGTCCCTTCAATGACGCCCGTGTACATAGGGGCACGATGTAAATTGCCACGAATGATATCATGTGTATTTTGATTCGTGAAAGTCAACCAACATACTTGTTCATTGCGGTCGATCCAATCAGACATAAAGGAGAAGGCTCTATGGTGAGAGTCACCAGGTTGCATTTCCATATTCTCTGTGTGCAAGGTTCGTTTATCGACACGAGCTGGTGTACCTGTTTTGAATCGCATTAACTTAATGCCATGGTTCAATAACGATTGAGACAACAATTCCGCTGTTCGCTGTCCATTAGGACCACCTGTGTACGCCAATTCACCAGTAATAATCTTGCCTTTTAAGTACGTACCCGTACATAAGATGATTGCCTTTGCTTGGTATACTTCTCCTAATTCAGACACAATACCTTTCATAACACCCTCTTCAATGAGCAACTCATTGACCATGATTTGCTTCACATTGAGGTTCTCTGTATTTTCTAAAACTTCTTTCATACGGCGTTGGTAGGCAACTTTATCGGATTGGGCCCGCAAGGAATGTACCGCAGGTCCTTTTCCCGTATTGAGCATGCGCATTTGAATGGCTGTCGCATCTGCATTAATGCCCATTTCACCGCCCAATGCATCTAGCTCGCACACTAGATGACTTTTACCAGGTCCCCCAATGGCTGGGTTACACGGCATAAGAGCAATGTTATCTAAATTCAATGTGGCCATCAAGGTACGGTGCCCCATGCGAGCTGTGGCTAACGCAGCTTCACAACCAGCATGACCACCGCCAATGACGATCACATCATACGTATCTACTAAATACATGTATTCTCCTATTTTCCTAAACAGAATCGTTTAAATAATTCATCCACCATGGATTCACGTAAACTTTCACCAGTAATATCACCCAGTAGCTCCCAAGCAGCGCGAATATCCGTGACGATTAAATCGATAGGCATGCCGCTATCTATGGCAAGAATGGATTGGTCCAAGCTAACTTTCGCCTGTTCCATCAAAGTGATGTGGCGCACATTGCTGAGCATCGCCTCATGACTAGCCTGCACAGAACCTCCTTGCACCAAGGATGTAATAACCCTCGCCATCTCATCCATACCTTCCCCTTGGGCCGCGCTGATGGTGACAATCTCTGTGAAAGTCCCCAGTGCCGCAATCTCTTCTTTGCTAACACATTGCGCTTGGTCTGCTTTATTCAAGAAAATAATGCTTGGACGATTCGTAATGAGCTGTAGCAACTCTTGTTCTTCTGGCTCCAATGGTTTAGACCCATCAATGACAAGGACCACTACATCTGCTTTATCTAAGTATTGACGTGCTTTTTCAACGCCCATACTTTCTACAATATCTTCGGTCTCACGAATCCCAGCGGTATCAATTAAGCGCACGGGAATCCCTTGGATGGTCAGAAATTCTTCAATACTATCACGGGTCGTGCCTGGAATGTTCGTCACAATGGCACGGTCCTCACGAAGTAAAGCGTTCATCAAACTAGATTTGCCCGCATTAGGACGACCAATGATGGACACCATCACACCATCACGCAATAATTTACCACGCTGTGCCGTCGCCAATAGATTGTCCATCTTCTCAAGGATGGGAGCTAATCCCGTCCGTACCTCTTGAGCCGATACGTCTTCAATATCTTCTTCTGGATAATCGATAGTTACCTCTAAATGAGCAATCATAGCGATTAACTCATCTCGTAAGGCGCGAATATACTTGGATAAGGTACCGTCTAATTGATTCACTGCCACTTCCAAAGATTGCTCCGTCTTCGCATCAATAATATCGATAATGGCTTCCGCTTGGGTTAAATCAATGCGACCATTCAAAAACGCTCGCTTCGTAAACTCTCCTTCTTCCGCCTGACGTACTCCCTCTGAAAGAAGGACTTTCAGTATTTCACGGACCGACACAAAACCGCCATGACATTGAATCTCTACCACATCCTCCGCCGTATAGGAATGAGGACCTTTCATCAACACCACGATGACCTCATCCAAAGTTTTGCCCGTCTTAGGATGGACAATATGACCATAATGGATCGTCCTCGTCTGGCGCTCACCCAGTGGGATAGATTGTTTACTGTGAAAGATACGATTCACAACATCACAAGCCTCAGGACCACTGACTCGGATAATACCAATACCGCCAATCCCCGGAGCCGTCGCAATCGCTGCAATCGTGTCATCTAAAAACATAGTATCTCCTGTCTACATCAATGCTATCGTTCTAACATTGAGTAATACCATTTCACATAAAAAGAAAAGGCCTTGTGGCCTTATATAAATTATATCATGCAACTAGGGTAACATCAATGATAGATAGGATAAAACTCCCTGAGAAACGCCGTTACGAGTAGTAGCCTTTGTGGCGTTCCTTTCTACCTAAATAATATACATGCAAGAAGCCCATGGCGTACTCCTGAACAAACATTATGAAATACCGTTTGAGAAGGAGTATGCCATGGGCTTCCCTTTATATGATTCAGTTACAAACGCCACAGGCTACATAGCGGAACAAGTGACGACCTACATATCAAATAAATCGGCATGCGTTCCCGTTCTAGACGCTACAAGAATTAATCTATCATCATCTATCGCATAAATTAACAGCCAATCTGGTTGAATATGACATTCTCTAAAACCCTTATATGAACCGCTAAGTGCATGATCTCTATATTTAGGTTCAAGTGGCTCTTTAGCACATAATTTATCTAAAACATCTTGCAGTAAAGAAAGATTATATCCTCTCTTTTTTATTCTCTTATAATCCTTACGAAACTTAGTTGATATTTGAAGCTTCAACATGATAGTTAAGCCTCCATATCTAACTCTTCAAAAAGTTCTTTAGTCGAGTGATATGTTTTTGTTTTAATATTACCAGATATAATATCACGTACCTCTTGCATAGCAGATTCTGTTTCAGTATTATATCTTGGTTGCTTTATAATGAAAGGAAATCCTCCTTCCATAATAGATGTATGTAAAAAAATATTGATAGCATCAGTAACTGAAATCCCAAAACTATTAAATAAGTTTTCTGCCCTTTGTTTTACCTCTGGTTCAATCCGAACATTAATATTTGCAGTTTTAGCCACAGTATACACCCCCTTATGAAGTAATTGTATTACAAATGTTAAACAATTGCAATAAAAGTATGATATCCCCGAACAAACATAGCTACTGTATCATTTTGAGTAGGAATGTGTTACGGTCTTCCAATCCCCTGAGGAACGCCATTACGAGTAGTAACCTTGTGGCGTTCCTTAACTACTTAAACCACACAAAGACAAGAAGAGCACGGTGTGCCCCGAACAAACATTATGAAATACCGTTTGTGAGGGGTATACCGTGATCTTCCCTTTATCATATTCAGTTACGAACGCCACAGGCTACATAGCGGAACAAGTGACGACTTAGTTTCTTTTCTTAATCATCCAATAAATATAGTAAATCACCAATCCATACGTAAGTACATCATATACTTGTAAGAATGGAACCATCGCAGATAAACGTTTAAATCCATGTACGTGAATATTAGCACCAATTAACGCTACTAAATTCAATCTATGAATCCAAACCGCTGCTTTACGAGGCATAGATGTAGCAATACCTTTAAACCATGGAGTTAAGAACAGAATTCCTACTAGGAAAGCAATAAACATCCCTACAAGAGCTACGTAGCCGCCCCACCAGCCTAATGCTGTTTTAGCATGACCAAAATATACATACCAGTGAACACCTAACATAGCAGTTACTACAATACCTACAATACGGTGTACCTTGTACATTTCACCTACATTATAACGTGTAGTAAACCATTTTGGTTTTGTCGCAAGATACGTCAACACTACCCAAGATGAAAATGGAATCAAACCTAAATAAATCTGCCATTTAAACGGAGGTCTATTTTGTAAATAATATCCATACTCAACCATACCAATCAGTGCTAATGATAATAGAGCAATCCATACTAAAATATGGTACTTGCTCTTAAACTGTTTTTGTCCTGAACTTTCCATCGTCACATGACACTCCTTATCCAATAATACCAAAATAAAAATTTATACTGTTAAAGTATAACAATATCAATTATCATTGTAAAGAATCTAAGAGTATGAATTTCTCATAATATACAGACCTTTTACGCATTCATATTAGATAAGACATATCATTTACATATTAGTACCCCTGAGGAGTGCCGTTAGGCGTAGTAGCCTTTGTGGCGGATCTTACTGACAAAATTGAACAAACACAAGAAGAGCACGGCGTGCCCCCGAACAAACATTATGAAATACCGTTTGAGAGGGGGTATGCCGTGCTCTTCCCTTTATCATATTCAGTTACGAACGCCACAGGCTACATAGCGGAACAAGTGACGACCTAGCGACGGTCTCTTTTTCTATACACGATAAATGGTCGTGCTAAGTAATTAAATGGTACGCTTAAACAATGTACTAAACGGCTGAATGGGAATACGATAGCCACAATCATCCAGGATAGCATATGGAACTTAAAGATACCAGGAACATTTTCCATTAAGGATGGGTCTGGCATAGCCATCAATACGCTACGGAACCAAGGTCCAATAGATACACGATAGTCAAAGAATCCAGACGCATTCAATAAGGTACCAGCCATACCACTTACGATAGCTAGTGTAAAGAACAAGTACAACCATACATCCATTTTAGATGTGTTAGCGCGTAATTCAGGTGTTGTGAAACGACGTTTCATAAGCATCAAGAATCCTACGATAAATAGGAAGCCAGCTACAGCACCCATATACAAGGCACCAGCATGATACATATGGTCATCTACACCCACCATAGCAGTCCAAGTTTTAGGAATTAATACACCTACCACGTGACCACCGATAACGCAAAGCAAACCAAAGTGGAACAATGGGTTAGCAATACGCAATTGTTTCTTTTCTAAAAATTGACTTGATTTAGTAGTCCAGTTTCTTTCAAAGTAAAAGAAGCGAACAAGAGTCCCTACGACAAAGAAGGTGAAAGCGATATAAGGCAGGGCGCCCCATAGAAATAAACTCATAGTACACCGTCCTCCAATCCATTTGCAACAGATAAAATAATATCAAATAAGAATGCATACGGCAGTTTTGCTTCAATGAAGCGCTCCCGAATATATTCTAATTTTGGTTTACAGTATTCATAAATTTCTTTTGCTTTTTCTTCTTCGATAAGCGCACATAATTCAAGAATAGCTGGGACAAAGTCTGGCATTTCTTTTGGTAAGTCATAGCCATTTTCAAGGAAAAATGCTTTGTATTTCACAAGTTCTTCTGCTTGTTCCCCTGTACCTTGTAATTCATAAGTAGATAAATACATATTCGTATTTTGACTGAAGTCAAAAGTACGCACATATTGATCTTCAAACTCTTTACGAGGTGTTTCTTCCACATAGTCGAAGAATTCTATCAAGGCTTGACGGAGTTGAGGGTGCGCAACAGATGTTGCGTCCCCCTTCCATTCTTGTAATTCATCGTACCAAGTAGCATCAGGATAACGAAGCAGAAATGACGCAATAAGCGCTATTTTCTGAGCATCATTCATTATTGGCATCCCCCTGTAGGACAGGCAAAACCACGTTTATGTTGCATATCTGCACGACCTTCACGAGACGCTTTGATATCTGTAGGAATCACGAAACGATCATTGTATTTAGACAAGGCTAATAATTTGTACATTTCATACATTTGATCTTCTGTTAAATCGATTGGATGCTCAGGAGCTTCACCGCCTACATCACGACGACGCATATATTCACGCATATCTAATACACGTTGTAATACACGAGCTAACGCATCTGCATTACCTGCTGTAAATAGATTTGCAAGATATTGCACAGGTACGCGCATTTCATTTGCATCTGGTAAGTATACTTCAGATGTAATACGTTGTACGATTGGGCTCAATGGTGGCACATACCAAACCATTGGTAATGTACGGTATTCTGGATGTAATGGTAAGCCCACTTTCCATTCTTTGATCAATTTGTAGACTGGAGATTTTTGTGCTGCTTTAATCCAAGCTTCACCAATACCTTCAGCACGAGCCGCTTTCACTACTTCTGGATCATGAGGATCTAAGATTAAATCCACTGTATTTTCATAGATATTCGCATCATTTTTTGTAGCCGCAGCTGCTTCTACTTTATCCATATCATAGAAGACAACGCCTACATAACGCATTCTACCTACGCAAGTTTCCGCACAGATTTGTGGTAATCCATTTTCCAAACGTGGATAACAGAATACGCATTTTTCAGCTTTATTTGTTTCCCAGTTGTAGAAGATTTTTTTGTATGGGCAAGATGGTACGCAATGGCGCCAGCCACGACATACGTCTTGAGAAACAAGAACTACACCGTCTTCATCACGTTTGTAAATCGCACCAGATGGGCACGCTGCCACACATGCTGGATTCAAACAGTGATTACATAGACGAGGTAAGTAGCGCATGAATACTTTTTCATAGTCAAACACAATATCTTCGCCCATTTTAGCTAAGTTAACATCAGAGCGAGCGTGTTCACCACCAGCCAAATCGTCATCCCAGTTAGGACCCCATTTGATTTCCATTTTTTCTTTTGTTACCAACGAACGTGGACGTGCTACTGGTTGGTTATTTTTACGACCAGAATGGATCAATGTTTCATAGTCATATGTCCATGGTTCAAAGTAGTCTTTCAACTCAGGTTGTTCTGGATGATAGAACAATTTCATCAGACGATTTGTTTTAGAACCTGTAGCCAATGCTAATTTTCCATCGCTACCAACAGTCCAGCCGCCTTTCCATTTCTCTTGGTCTTCCCAATGACGTGGATAACCAACACCTGGGCGAGTTTCTACGTTATTAAAGTACATATATTCCGCACCTTCGCGGTTTGTCCATGTATTTTTACAAGTGACAGAACATGTGTGACATCCTAGACACTTGTCTAAATTTAGGACCATAGATACTTGAGCCTTAATCTTCAAGCCAATCTACCTCCTTCATTTTACGAGCCACAATAGTCATATCCCGTTGGTTGCCAGTTGGGCCATAATAATTGAATCCATAACTTAATTGACCATAACCACCAATCATATGTGTCGGTTTCAAATGAATGTGAGTTGGTGCATTGTGTGTACCACCGCGTTGTTTTTTGATTTGCGCAGCTGGTACGTTGATGTGACGGTCTTGAGCATGGTGCATGTAGGAAATACCACGAGGGATACGTGGGGATACTACAGCGCGGGCTGCGACGATACCGTTTTTATTGAAAGCTTCTACCCAATCATTATCTTGGACATTGATTTCTTTCGCATCATCTTCGTTCAACCAGATTGTTTGTCCACCGCGGAACAATGTTAACAATTGTTGGCTATCGAAGTACATACTATGAGTAGACCACTTATTATGTGGTGTTAAGTATTTCAATGTGATTTGAGGAACTCCTTCTTGTGCATAATCACCTTTCACTGGTGCGTAGGACAAGACTGGTTTGTAAAGAGCCATAGCCTCGCCATAATCACGCATCATTTCATGGTCGCAATAGAAAGATTGACGACCAGTGATGGTACGGAATGGAACTTTATCCTCAGTAGATGTTGTAAATGGAGAATAACGACGGTCTTTATTATTTTTACCTGTACTTGTTACAGATGGAATAATAAAGCGTGGTTGACGAACCATATCTTCGAAGGTAATACGTTCTTCTTCACGACCTTTTGCATTCTTTTGAAGATCTGTTAAGCCTGTTTTTTCTTCCATTGCCTGCCAGGAACGAACTGCCAATTTACCATTCGTACAAGAGGACAATGTTAACACAACATTACAAGCTTCACGCGCTTCATAGATGCTTGGACGACCATGAGATACAAAACCTGGTTGGTTGATGGTACCATTTTGTTCATATAAGGATTGGTAAGCATCAGATACATCCCATGATAAACCATGAGCGCCCACTTTATTTTCAATATTAGGCCCTAAGCCGATGAATTTTTCAAAGATTTTACTGTAGTCACGTTTTACGTGTACAAGATTTGGCATTGTTTTACCTGGAATAGGCTCACATTCACCTTTGCTCCAGTCTAATACTTTACCCAATGGTTGAGCCACTTCACCTGGGCTATCATGACCCAATGGTTGTGCTACGATATCTTCGTATTCAGTGAAACCAGATTCTTTTGCTACGCGAGATACTGTTTCTGCTAACGTACGGAATGTATCCCAGTCAGATTTAGTATCCCATGCGCAATCTACAGCCGCTTGGAATACGTGTACGTATGGATGCATATCTGTGGAAGATAAGTCTTGTTTTTCGTACCATGTCGCTGCAGGGAATACGATATCGGAGTATAACGCAGTAGATGCCATACGGAAATCAATGTCGATTAATAGGTCTAATTTACCTGTTTCTGGAGCTTCACGCCAGTTGATTTCTTCTGGACGTACTGGTGCATCTTCATCTTCAATGACACCATTTTTAGTGCCCAATAAATATTTCAAGAAATATTCATGACCTTTAGAAGAAGAACCAATCAAGTTAGAACGCCATACGAACAAGTTGCGTGGATGATTTTCTTTTGCAGAAGGATCTTCTACGCAGAATTTCAATTCTTTATTTTTCAATGCTTGTACAATGTACTGGTTAATTTCAGCTTCAGTACCTGCGCCTGTAGCACGAGCATCGTTGATCAAATCTTGATAGTTACGGTTGAAAGTAGGGTAAGATGGCAACCAACCTAAACGTGCTGCCAATACATTATAGTCACCAGGGTGTCTGTAACGAGGTGTGGCTAATTTAGATACACGATCTGCAAGGTCGATGCAGTCAGAACGATATTGTTCTGTAGCAAAGTAGAACCAAGATGTACCATTTTGTAAACGAGGTGCTTTACTCCAGTCGTTTGCTGTCATAATACCAGCCCAACCTTCTACTGGACGTAATTTTTCTTGTCCTACATAGTGAGCCCAGCCACCGCCGTTAACGCCTTCTGTACCACAGAACATAATCAAGTTAAGGATCGTACGATAAATTACGTCTGCATGATACCAGTGGTTGATACCAGCACCCATGATGATCATAGAACGACCTTTTGTTTTTTCTGCGTTGTCTGCAAATTCACGAGCTGTACGAATCACTACATCTGCTTTTACGCCAGTGATTTTTTCTTGCCATGCTGGAGTGTAAGGAGTATCTTCTTCATAGCTAGTAGCCACTTCACCGCCTAAACCACGATCGATACCGTAGTTAGCAAGAATTAAGTCGTAAACTGTTGTTACTTGTACAGGACCTTCTTTAGTTTGTACTGTCATAACTGGGATAGCACGTTCAATAATACCTTCATGAGCTTCATCGCCGAAATAAGGTAATTTTACTAATGCAACGGAATCACGTTGATCGATGACAGATAAACGAGGGGAGATTGTCTCACCTGTTGCACGGTTTTCAAGACGTAAATTCCATTTTTTAGGATTTGTATGACGATCACCTAATGTACCATTCGGTGCCACTACTGTATTCGTAATTTCATCGATAACTACTGTATGGAAATCAGCGCCATCTTCTGTGCTACCTAAATCTTGATTGTTCAAGAAACGGCCCGCTTGTAAAGCACCATTGATTTCTTCTACACGTACTAAGAATGGGAAGTCTGTAAACTCTTTCGCATATTCTTTGAAATATGGAGTTTCTTTATCAATATAGTATTCTTTCAGAATGACATGACCCATTGCCATTGCCATCGCTGCATCTGTACCAGCTTTTACATTCAACCAAGTATCAGAGAATGTAGTGGATTCTGCATAGTCAGGAGATACAGATACTACTTTTGTGCCTTTATAACGTACTTCTGCCAAGAAATGAGCATCCGGTGTACGAGTCAATGGTACATTGGAACCCCATGTAATGATGTAACCTGCATTGTACCAGTCACCAGATTCTGGAGTATCTGTTTGTTCACCCCAAACTTGTGGGCTTGATGGTGGCAAGTCAGCATACCAGTCATAGAAGGAAAGTGGAGTACCACCCATAAGGTTCAAGAAACGTGCACCACCCGCATAGGACAACATGGACATAGCTGGAATTACAGAGAATCCTGCGTTGCGGTCTGGACCATATGTTTTTGCTGTATATAATAAGGAAGCTGCTACGATTTCTGTAGATTCATCCCAAGTAGAACGTACAAAGCCACCCATACCACGAGCAGATTTATAACGTTTTGCTTTTTCAGGATCTTCTACAATAGATTTCCATGCTTCGATAGGATTTTTAGCATTTTTCTTCGCTTCTCTCCAAAGCTCAATCAATTCACCACGTACATATGGATATTTTACGCGTAGTGGGCTATATAAATACCAAGAGAATGTAGATCCACGAGGGCATCCACGTGGTTCGTAATCCGGCATATCATCTGGTGTTTTAGGATAATCAGTTGCTTGATTTTCCCACGCAACAACACCATTTTTTACGTAAATGTTCCAGCTACAAGAACCAGTACAGTTTACGCCATGTGTGGTGCGGACTACTTTATCGTAGGACCAACGGTCACGATAAAAATTTTCCCATTCACGACCACCTTCTTCTGTGATTTGATGGCCTGTTGGAGATACGTCCTTCTTGCGAAGAAACTTAAATTTTTGAGATAAAAGACTCATCTCATGTCCTCCTTAAAAATACAAAAAACCCTTGCCTTCGTAGTGCTCACAGCAAGGGGGGATAACCTCAATTATTCGATGTTACTAATATTAGGATCGATGGTTTCGATGTCTAAATCTAATAGCCCGATTAATGCATCAAAGTCACAGATTACCAGATGGTGTTTATCATAGGCTACATAGCCTAACTTTCGTAACTCACTTAGCATGCGGTTTAAACCTTCCCGTGATGTGGCAGTAAATTCAGCTAATTCTTGGTTGCTTAAAGCAATGTCGATATAAATACCGTCATCCCTCTTAATACCATAACTATTAGCTAAACGCAATAATGTAGAATAAAATGCACCTTTCTTACCATATAATAATAAGTCTCTATACTTAGCTTGTTGTCGACGCATATGAAGCGTATAAATCTTCATCATCGCAATGGCTAAGGAATGATCCTTAGCAATAGCAGGCTCAAGTATATCGTAACGTATACAATACACCGAGCAATCTTCCCTTGCTATGGCATTAAATACATACGATCTCGTATTCGTCTCATATAAAGGAACTTCTCCAAGTACATTATTTTTCCCTACTAATCGTAGTGCAAAAATATGTCCAGTGGATTCAAATTTCTTAATACTAAGGCGCCCTCTCTGAACGATATAAAAGTATTCTGCTTTATCACCTTCGTGAAATAAAAATTCTCCTTTTTTCAGATGAACTACTTCACCCGGCAATGCTAGCAATTGATTGATTAACTCCTGTTCCATACTGTCACCATACATCTTTCAGTAACATCCCATACTTATGAAGTTGATATAAACTTAGCTATATCAATTTCTCAATTACATTTTAAATTTTGCGTATGTTACTATTATAACTTATTAATAATTATATAAGTTGTGCTTTTTATCACATTCACATTATATTATATCTTATATAATAAGTGTGTGATTTTAGGCACATATTATAATGAAAGTATGGCATAAGTCAATATTTTTTTATACTAATTTGTGTCTTCGATTTACTGTGATACAAAAAGTATCACAAGTTGTACGTTGAAAGGATTAAAGGAGTGTTCTCATGTCAGAGATGAAAATGCCTCAAATGGGTGCGAGCCGCAAAGAAATTATTGCGAACTGGCAACCAGAAAATCCCGAATTTTGGGAAAAGTTTGGCAAAAAAATTGCTAAACAAAACTTGGTAGTTTCTACCATTGCATTAACGTTATCATTTTGCGTATGGTATTTATGGTCAACCATCGCAGCACAATTAAATGGAGCTGGATTCCATTTCACAACAGAACAGTTATTTACACTGGCTGCCTTCCCAGGTTTAGTAGGTGCTACATTCCGTTTTATTTATACTTACATGCCAGCTTTAATAGGTGGTAGAAACTGGACTTTCATTTCTACAATCATCTTATTAGTACCTGTAGTATGGTTAGGGTATGCTGTACAAGATACATCAACAACCTATGAAACATTTATGATTTTAACAGCTTTGATCGGCTTAGCCGGCGGTAACTTCTCCTCCTCCATGGCGAACATCGGTAACTTCTTCCCTAAAGCTGAAAAAGGGACCGCTCTTGGTATCAATGGTGGTATCGGTAACCTTGGTATTTCCGTTATCTATTTCTTAGCTCCATTCGCAATGGGTTCTGCTACATTAGGTAATATCTTCGGTGTCACACCTGCTATGATTAAAGGTAACGCTGTATACTTAGCCAATGCAGCTTTCATGTGGATTGTTCCATTGATTATTATCTTAGCTTGCATGACTCGTTACATGGATAACTTGCCAATGGCAAAACCAAATCCTAAAGCGCTGGCTCAAATTTTTAGCAACAAACACACATGGGCTATGACATTGTTATATACATGTGCCTTCGGTGCCTTCTCCGGATATGCAGCCGCACTTGGTCTTCTAGTAAATAAAGAATTCCCTGAAATTCCATTTGCTCACATCGCATTCGTAGGACCACTAGTATCTGCCAGCCTTCGTCCAGTAGGTGGTTGGCTAGCTGATAAAATTAACAGCGGTACAAAAATTACTTTCGTCGGATTGATTGGTTTATGTATCACTACTGTATTAATCGCGGTAGGCGTAGATATGCATAACTTCGACTTTTTCTTTGGCATGACTGTATTGATGTTCGTATCATGCGGTTTAGTAACAGGTTCTACATTCCGTATGATTCCTCACATTTTCACAGATGGATTACAATCTTCCTTAATTGCTGGTTTCGTAGGGGCAGTTGCTGCGTACGGTGCCTTCATTACACCAAAAATCTTTGGCTATGTGTACACAACATTTGGAAGTATCCACCCAGCATTTGCAGTATTACTTGCTTTCAACATCGTAACAGTATTTGTATGTTACTGGTTCTATGTTCGTAAAGCAGCTAACATGAATGTATAATTGAATCTTATAAAAAAGAGCACGGTTTACGCCGTGCTTTTTTGTGTGCTTCTAATCTTCTAGTATTGAAAGATATAAATCTAGCCTTTGTTGCATATACTTAGCAAACATATCAGCCATAGCTGATAAATTACCTTTCACATGATATTCATCAAATGCTTCATAATATGCCAAACGATCTGTAAATTTAATATCAATGGGTGGATATCCTGCTTTCATTAATTCTAAGTTGATAAGTAATCTTCCTGTTCTTCCATTTCCATCAATAAAGGGATGTATACTTTCAAATTCAATGTGAAAACGCGCTAACTTAGTAACAATATCTTCTTCACTATGTATATATTGATCTAATAATTGCTCCATTTTAGGTCGAATTAAGTATGGTTGTACTGGTTCATGAGCGGCTCCCATAATTCTAACAGGAACTTTTCTATAGATTCCTCTATCATCTTTTTTATCTGATAATACCAAATAATGGATATCTTTGATAACACTTTCTGAAAGTTCTACTTGATCATTCACTAATTGTTTTACATACTCAAATGCATCTCTATGACCAATTACCTCTAAATGTTCTTTTAATGATTTTTTTCCAATTGTAAGACCTCGCAAAACCATATCGGTCTCACGTAATGTTAATGTATTCCCTTCAATCGCATTTGAATTATATGTAAACTCAGTTAGAAATTCCTCATGTAATCTCTCTAATTCGCCTTCAGTTAAAGGTCTTCTATGTTTCAATAGTTCTAACTTTTCCTCTAATATAGGAATTAAAGACTGTGAACTAGAGTATCTTCCATCTAATGGTTTTATAGCTGTAGCAGGTATTTTCCAAGCTTTCCCTTCACGATAAGCTCCTGGTATCTTCCCTTCTATACATAAAACTCGGACTCGTCTATCAGATAATCCCCATTTTTCTGCTGCTTCTTTAACCGTTATAAACATATATATCCCTCCTATATATTCTATTATATCACTTTATCGGAACAATATGAGTAATTACGGAATAATATTTTAATATATTCGGAATAATAGACATATAAATTTATAATATTATAAAAATCAAAATAATCGCAAAAAGGAGCAGCCCAGGCTGCTCCTTTTCATAGTTATTGATGATCTATTGCTATATGCACAAATCATCCTTTATTATCTCTACAAATAGTATATACACTTATATAAGATTTGATTGTATATAGTAGAAGTCTATCGTTTATAATAAATTACAATATGACGATATGGTTCTTGTCCTTCGCTATCTGTTTTGATATTTTTTTCGTTTTGCAATGCTAAATGAATAATTTTTCGTTCAAAAGCATTCATTGGTTCTAAAGCAATTTTTTGACGTGTACGTCGCACTTTAGCACCTAAGCGATGCGCCAATTGAATCAAAGTTTCTTCACGACGGGAACGATAATTTTCCACGTCCACAACAATTTGGCAACGACGGCGAACTTCTTTATTAGCCACAAGGTTTGTTAAGTATTGGATGGCATCTAATGTTTGACCATGTTTACCAATTAAAATACCTAAGTCTTCCCCATGTACTTGGAATGTGATTTTATCTTTAGTAGTCAATTTTTCAATCTGTACAGATAAACCCATCTTTCCAAACATGCCTAATAAAAATTCTTTACCTGTATCGGCAATGAAATCTTGTTCCGCTTTAGTAATACCATCTTCGACTACCACAGGAATTTCAGTTTCCACTGTTTCCACAGTGTCTACTGTTGTTTCTGTAATAATTTCCACAACTGGTACTACTTTTTCTGCAACAGCAATATTATCTGCTGTTCCTTCTTCAAAGTATACGCGAACAAGAGCATCTTTTTTGCCAAAGCCTAAAAAACCTTTTGATGGCTCTTCTAACACTTTCACAGACGTAACAACACGACCTTGAGATTCAATTTGGGCTGTTGCTTGTGAAGTTGCCTCTTCAATCGTTTTTGCTGACACTTCAATGTAATCCATGCCTAGCCTCCTATTTGTTATTACGATAAATTAATGTTTGTTGTGCTAATTGGAATAGATTTGAAACTACCCAGTAAATTACCAATCCACTAGCAAAGTTTAAACTGATATAGCCAATGAATAATGGCATGAAAATGTTCATAATCTTTGCTTGTTGATTATTACCACCGCTAGCAGATGTTTGTTTACTCATGATATAAGTAGACAAGGCAGATAACACTGGTAATACATAGATTGGATCTGGATCACTCAAATTTGGTAACCATAAGAATTGCGCATATTGAGGATCATATGGATATCCTTGTAATGCATAGAAAATAGCAATCAAGAATGGCATTTGCACAAGAAGTGGTAAACAACCAGCTAATGGATTGATGCCCAAGTCTTTGTACATTTTCATAATTTCTTGCTGTGCTTTTTGTGGATTGTCCTTATATTTGTCTTGGATGGCTTTCATTTTAGGTTGTAATTCAGCCATACCTTTCATAGACTGCACTTGTTTTTGTGTCAACGGTGCTAATATAAGTTTAATAACAATGGTAAGCAAAATAATGGCAATACCATAGCTTGGGAAGCCCATCGATTTTGTTGCCAAAAACGAATATTCCACAAGGCTTCTCATAAAATCTACTAAATATTGAAAGATTTCCATGCCTACTCCTTTTCTTGTTCTCTGTGTTATGAACTTTTATGTACCCATATACGTTATGGTATGGTCTATATTTCATCCATACAGGTACTCAGGTATTTCCAAAACTGTGCTATGGCAACGGATCATATCCACCTTTGTGAAAAGGATGGCATTTCAAAATCCGTTTGATGCCTAAATAGCTACCTTTTAAAGGTCCATACCGTCGCAATGCTTGCAACATGTACATCGAACAGGTGGGATAAAAACGACAAGTACTTGGCTTTAAAGGAGATAGAGCATATCGATAGAACTGAACTAATCCAATTAACAAGTAATTTACAAGTTTACTAATACCCATTAGTTTCTATCCTTTAATAATTTACATTTTTTGAATAGACGCATCATTTCACGTTCTGCTTGCTCATACGTAGCATTGGCTAAATAACCTCGACCTACGACTACAATATGATGACCTTCACGCAATTCATGTTGATGCAGACGATACACTTCTTTCATCAAACGTCGTGCTCTGTTGCGCTGTACCGCGCCACCTACCTTTTTACCTGTGACGAAACCAATTTTACTTTTTTGTTTTGCCACCGGCATATGATAGACCACACAAAGACGTCCTACTTCATAGCGACCGTGCTTATACACTAATTGATATTCATTGTTTTTCCGTATTCTTCTATCTTTTGTTAAACTATTCATAGTTATCCTTTAATACCGTACATACAGAAAAACTTGGCTAAGTCGCCAAGTTCTCTTGCTGTATATTTGATTATGCAGATAAGCGTTTTCTGCCTTTAGCGCGTCGACGTTTTAACACTAGACGGCCACCGATGGTTTTCATACGTTCACGGAAACCATGAGTACGTTTTCTCCAAAGTGTATTTGGTTGGTAAGTACGTTTCATTACAACAACACCTCCTCATGATAGGTTTATTTTTTCGTATACCATAACATAGTAATTATATGTATAAACCCTAATTCTGTCAATATAAACCTTGTTTTTAATAGCATATATATAAACGATATGTAATATAAAAGAAAAGATTTTGGGAAGAAGTATAGAAAAGTAAAAATGAATCCCTTAGAATGCATAGTAAAGAAAAAAAGTTTTTGGTATAATAAAGCTATACACCAACAAAGGGTTATAAACAAGTTTTCCACATTTTTCACATCTTATCCACTGATTTATTCACACTATTGTGGATAGAAACAATTCTACTTATTATCTTGTTTATGAACTCTTTTTCTTTGTCTATTTTTTAGTTATCCACATTATGATGATGTGGACAAATAATTCTTATACACATACAGGAAGGTTTATTATGAGTGACTTAGATCTCTACTCCCTATGGGACCAAGTGATGCAAAAAACAAAAACAAAAATGCCCCAGCAAATGTGGGACTCCTTGGTCGTTAACTCCTTAATGCCCTATTCTATGACATCTACCATTCTAACTTTATTTGTTATGGATCCTAGCAAGTTAAAATATATTCAAACTCCATTGGTCCATAACCAAATCGTAGAGGCAGCAAAAAGTTTACTTCCTACCTTACAAATTATTGACTATCTAACGGATACTGCTACGGCAGATACATCTTCATTGGAGACAATACATACATCTCCTTCGGATATTCCTCCGATGCCGCCTATCGATATGCCTTCTATTGAAGATACAACAATGGAAAGTTCTCCATCTCCTATCATTCCTCCCCCTTGGGATGCAGAAGAGTATGACGAAGTATTACCAGAAGGAGTAAGCCGTCCTAGTTATGATTCTCCTGTCATCATTCAAAGAAATACTTCTCCTTCACAAGGCATTCAAAAACCAGTACCTACTGATTTATTTGCTTCTAAAACAACCTCTCCTATACCACCAGCACCGACTGTACAACGGGATATGAGAAGTTCTTCGAAATCTCATTTAAATCGTGCTTTCACCTTTGATAATTACATTGAATCTAATTCTAACCGCGTTGCATTTAGCGCTGCGAAAGCAGTGGCAGAAAATCCAGGACTTCGTTACAATCCTCTGTATATTCACGGTCAATCTGGTCTTGGTAAAACCCATTTAATGCATGCTATTGGCAATGAAATTTTAGTCAATAATCCATCCGCTAAAATTATGTCTATTACTAGTGAAGATTTTATGAATAGTTTCATTGAATCGCTACGGACAAAAACACCAGATCAATTCCGTCGTAATTTCCGAGACATTGATGTACTCATCATTGACGATGTACAATTCTTAGAAGAAAAAAATAAGAAAACTACACAGGAAGAATTTTTTAATACGTTTAACCACTTATTGAGCCATAATAAAGCCGTTATTCTATCCAGTGATAAGCCGCCAAAAGATTACAAGGAAATGGAAGAACGATTAATCACACGATTCAACAGTGGTCTTACTGTAGAAATTGAAGCACCAAATCCTGAGATGATTGAAGCCATCATCCATGAGGAAATCGATCATCGTCGCAGTGAATACCCAACATTATATGTTCCAAAAGAAGTTGTCCATCTATTTGCACAATACTTTAATAAGCGAAATATTCGTGAATTAAAAGGTGCTTTTGAAACATTAATTACACAAGCAGCAATCACCAATCGATTAGAAACGATTGATGTAGAATTTACCAATAAAGCCATCAAAGACTTTATCATCCATACAGAAAAAATTGTATTATCCATCAAATACATTCAAGAATTTGTAGCAAATTATTTCAAGATCAAGCTAGAACATTTAATCAGCCAAAAACGAAATAAGCAATATGCCCATCCACGCCAAATTGCTATGTATTTAGCTCGTGAATTAATTAATGAAAGTTACCCTCAAATTTCATTTGCTTTTGGTAAAAAAGACCATACTACCGCATTGCATGCGTATGAAAAAATTTCCAGAGAAATGGAAAAAGATCAAGATTTGCGATATACCATTGAGAGTATTCGTGAAGAATTAGAAGAAGCTAAATAATCACCAATCTGTGGATAAGTATGTGCGTAACCTGTGTACACTTTGTGCCTAGACTGTTAACAAAGATCGACTTACACACAAGTGAATTTCGCATCTGTTACTATGTGGACAGTTGCCATTTTCTATTCCCATTGTTGTAAACATGTGTAAAACATTGAAATACAAGGACTTTATACACCTATCCACTTGTACACGCGCCCTACTACTACGGCTAATACTTTAAACAAAAACACTTTAACATAGTTATATTAGTCATAAGGAGTTAATGATGAAACTTCAATTTAACAAAACTGAATTAGTGAAAGCCATGTCACTATTCCAACGTGTAGCAAGTAATAAAACAAGCTCTAACTTACCAGGATCTATCTACATTTCTACAAAAGATAATTACGTAGAATTACAAGCCAATGACTTTGAAATTGGCATGCGATCCCAAGTAGATGCTACCATTCTTGAACCAGGTACGATTGTAGTAGGTTCTAAATACTTTCAAGAGATTTTAAAAAAATTACCAGGTGAACAAGTAGAATTATATAAACCAGACAATTCTAATCAATTACAAATTAAATCCGATCATTCTGAATTTAAATTAGTCACCATGCAAGTAGAAGATTTCTCCTTGGTGGAACAAATCCAAGATGATAATAGTATTATGATTGACGGAGAACAGCTAAAACAATTAATCGACTTAACTGTATATGCTACTTCTACGGATACAGATCGTCCTATCTTCTGTGGTACTTTAGTAGAAATTGAAGGCAATGAGCTGACTATGGTAGGCACTGATACACATCGTATGGCTGTTAAAAAAGTTACCTTAGATACAGCTCTTGAAAATCCAATGCGTATTGTCATTCCAAAACGTACTGTAGAAGAAGTGTCCAGAGTATTACCATCGGATCAACCTGTTATGGTTAAATTAATTTGGAATAGAAATCAAGTAGCTATTATATTTGATAGTGTATATATTATTTCAAGATTAATTGAAGGTACATACCCTGATTATAAACGTGTTATTCCTGCAAAATTCGATGCTAGTGCGATTTTAAATCGCCGTGAATTTGCTAGTTCTTTGGATCGTGTGTATTTTATGGCAAAAGATATGAGTTATTCTGCTATTCGTTATGATTGGGAAGAAAATCAAGTTACATTAAGTTCTCAAAGTGCTGATATTGGTATGGTAAAAGATATTGTTTTATGTACTTTTGAAGGCAATCCTTTCACTATTAATTTTAATGGTAAATATATTGATGAATTATTGAAACATAGCACAGGTGAAAGAATCCATATGTACTTGCAAGAACAAGGAGCTATGGTGATTCGTCAAGATAATAATGACCATTACACCTATGTGGTAACACCAGTTCATACACATAATTAAGAGAAAAGAGGAAATCATGAATCAAGAAACTGTATCCATTCATACAGAATATATTCAATTAGATCAACTGTTAAAATATGCCAATGTATTATCAACAGGTGGTCAAGTTAAAGTATTATTAGAAGAAGAAAAAATTACTTTAAACGGCGTATTAGTCACAGAAAAACGAAAAAAAATCTATCCTAATGATGTGGTGACTATTGCTAATGAAGTAACAATCACTGTGGTGAAGGAGGCTTAATTGTGTATGTGACTGAATTGGAACTCATACATGTTCGCAATCATTGTCATAGAACTATTACTTTCACACCAGAAATCATTGTCATCCATGGTCCTAATGGAAAAGGGAAAACAAATATCCTAGAATCTGCGTATATTGCCACGATGGGGCACAGTCATCGTACATCGGATATGAAAGATGTCATTTCTTGGAATGAGGATGAGGCTAGTATTATCGTTCACTTTATGAAAGCTGATACGCCTCATACGTTGCAGATTAAATGGGGGCGTCAAGGAAAAAAAGTTATTCGTTTGCATGATAATCCTCTATCACAAAAAGAATTGGTAGGCACTTTGAATACAGTCATTTTTTCTCCAGAAGATTTAGATTTAATCAAAGGTACTCCTTCTTTACGCCGTCGTTTTTTGAATATGGAAATTAGTCAGACTAGTCCTCAATATTATCACCAGCTTACGATGTATCAGCGAGCTGTACAACAGAGAAATCGTATACTTAAAGAATATAGTCATACGAGTAAGGTACCAGTACAAGATTGGGATGAACAAATTGCTACGTTAGGCTCACAAATTATTCAAAAACGATTGGAAAGTTTAAAAAAATTAAATCAATTAATGGATTTAATGAATCGAAAACTAACCAATGGTAAAGAAGATTTACGATTGCAATATACTCAACCTTATAGTGAGAAACAACTATTAGTAACAAAAGATGCTTTATTACAGGCTTTACAAGAAAATTTATCAGAGGATCGGCGACGATTACAAACATCAGTGGGACCTCATCGTGATGATATAGTTTTTTATTCAGGTTCTATGGATTTAAAACGATTTGGATCACAAGGACAACAACGAACAGCAATTTTATCAGTTAAGTTAAGTGAATTAGAATATATTAAATCAGAAGTAGGAGAATATCCTATTTTACTATTAGATGATGTACTCAGTGAATTAGATCAAGAACGTCGTTCTAATTTAATCAAATTCATTCATAAACGTGTACAGACAATCATTACGACTACTGATACAACAGATACAATGGACTTAGATAAGGTGCAGTATATAGATTTGACGGAGGAAATACCACATGGAGAGTAAGTTAGAATCCCTTACAGGAGTAATGGATCTTCGTGATGCTATGTTACAAGAACTAGGTATTTATGAAATGTATCGACTTATGAAACTCTATCAGGATTGGGAATCTGTCGTAGGACCTATGGTGAGTGGACAAGCAAAATTAGTGTACATAAAGCCACCTGTTATCGTAGTTGAAATTGGTCATACTGTATGGATGCAAGAGATGACTATGCGCAAACCACAGTTACTGGAAGCATTGCGTGAGTATTATGGAGAATCCATTATTACAGATATCAAAGTACAACTCCCACGACGTGCTTTACAAGACCAGCTTGTATCAGGGGATGCCTTAGATATGACACCTGTTTATGAGGAAACTATAAACTTTCATCAAATTGTGTTGCCCTCTGAGATTGTGCAAAGTATAGAAGAGTCTGTTCGTATAATCCGCCATGAGGAACTCCGACAAAAGGTATTACAAACACGTATGGAGCAAGCGAAAAAAGAATTTGTACTGCAGCAAGAGCATTTTCATCAATGTCCTACCTGTGGTCGTTGGCAATCGGAAGGTTCTGCGAAGGTATGCCCTCAGTGTGAATATAAAAAGTATAGACATATCATTCGTACGGTAAAAGGTTTATTGAAGGATTATCCTCATTATAAGTATGACCAAATGAAAGCAATTGCTCCCTGGTGCACCTATGAATGGTATGAAGTGGCAAAAGAAGAAAGTATTTATTATTATTTAACTCGCTTGTTTCAAGGATCTACGGATGCGAATGATATGTATTGGGCTACTATGTTAATTACATCGAAATCCCAAGAAGAATTGTCTTATGAACAAGTTGTAAATATTACAAATAAGTATCGTTGGAACGAAACAGATAAAATGCAAGTGAAATAAAGGCTTAGACTTTCACAGAGATAGTAAAGTATTGTATAATAGAATGTATTATATAGAATATGGTGACCAGTATGGGATGTCATTATATAAATAGTAGGAGGATGTCAGATGGCAGAACAAACGAATTATGATGCCGGTAATATACAGGTCCTCGAAGGCTTAGAAGCCGTTCGTATGCGACCTGGTATGTATATTGGTAGTACATCTGCCCGTGGATTACATCACTTGGTGTATGAAGTTGTAGATAATAGTGTGGATGAGGCCCTAGCGGGGTATGCGACGCATATTGAAGTGACCATTTGTGAAGATAATAGTATTGAAGTTATCGATGATGGTCGTGGGATTCCGACAGGGATGCATGAAACAGGCATGCCTGCGGTAGAATTAGTATTATCCAAACTTCACGCAGGTGGTAAATTTGGCGGTGGTGGATATAAAGTGTCCGGTGGTCTTCATGGGGTAGGTATTTCCGTAGTAAATGCTTTAAGTGAGTGGACTATCGTCGATGTATACCAACATGGAAAAATTCAAGAAATTTCCTTTGAACGTGGTAATAAAACGTCTGATTTGAAAGAAATCGGTACGACGGATCGCACAGGTACGACAGTACGATTTAAACCAGATGCACAAATTTTTGAAACCACCATCTTTGAGTTTGATGTATTAAAAACTCGCTTACAAGAGTTGGCGTTCTTGAATAAAGGTTTACGTATTACTTTGTCCGACAAACGTGGAGAAGGTCGCAGTGAAAGTTTCCATTACGAAGGTGGCTTAGTACAATTCATTGAATATTTAAATGAAGCGAAAGAAGCTATCACACCAAGTGTTATTTCCATCGATAATACTCGTGACGATGTAGTGGTAGATGTGGCATTACAATATAACGATAGTTATAGCGAAACGATTTTGTCCTTCGTTAATAATATTAATACTATCGATGGTGGTACGCACTTGAGCGGTTTCCGTACAGCTTTAACACGTACGTTAAACGATTATGGTCGCAAGGCTGGTATTTTGAAAGAAAATGAAAGCAACTTGACTGGGGAAGACGTGCGTGAAGGCTTAACAGCTGTGGTGAGCGTAAAAGTATTAGAACCACAATTTGAAGGCCAAACAAAAGGTAAATTAGGCAATAGCGAAGTCAAAGGGATTACAGATACTATCGTATCTGATGGATTGCGTGTCTTCTTGGAAGAACATCCAGCAGAAGCGAAGAAAATCATCGAAAAAGCAACTAATGCGAGTCGTGCTCGTGAAGCAGCTCGTAAAGCTCGTGAATTGACACGCCGTAAAAATGCTTTAGAAGTGAGCTCTTTACCTGGTAAATTGGCAGATTGCTCTGAAAAAGATACGACTATGACAGAAATTTACCTTGTCGAAGGTGATTCTGCGGGTGGTACTGCAAAGCAGGGCCGTGATCGCCGTTACCAAGCGATTTTGCCATTACGCGGTAAAATTCTAAACGTAGAAAAAGCTCGTCTTGATAAAATTTTAGCCAATGCAGAAATTCGTTCCATGATTACTGCCTTTGGTACAGGTATCGGACAAGACTTTGATATTACGAAGAGCCGTTACAATAAAATCATCATCATGACCGATGCGGACGTGGACGGCGCGCATATTCGTACTTTATTATTAACATTCTTCTATCGCTATATGCGACCATTGATTGAAGAAGGTCATGTATTCATTGCACAACCACCGTTGTACCAAATTAAAAAAGGTCAAAAACAGTGGTATGCCTACAGTGATCAAGAACTTTCAGATAGACTGGACGAAATTGGACGTGAAAATATTACCATCCAACGTTACAAAGGTCTTGGGGAAATGAATGCGGAACAATTATGGGATACAACGATGAACCCTGAACATCGGACAATCCTACAAGTCAGCATGGAAGACAGTATTGCAGCAGATAAGATATTTAGTGTTTTGATGGGGGATAAGGTTGAACCTCGTCGAAAGTTTATCGAAGATAATGCTGAATATGTACGAAATCTTGACTTATAAGGAGAAGTCCTATGGAAAATAATAAATTAAAAAGAAGTTTAAAATCCCGCCATATGAATATGATTGCATTGGGCGGTGCCATCGGTACAGGTTTATTTGTAGCCGGTGGTGAAGTAGTGAGTACAGCAGGTCCTGGTGGTGCCTTAATTGCTTATAGCTTCATCGGTATCATGGTATATTTCTTGATGACTAGTTTAGGGGAAATGACTACGTATTTGCCAGTATCTGGTTCCTTTGGTACTCATGCCTCTCGCTATGTAGATAAAGCTTTAGGCTTTGCCTTAGGTTGGAATTTTTGGTTCAACTGGGCCATTACATTAGCGGCGGAACTCGTAGCGAGTGCGTTCATTATGAAATATTGGTTCCCTGATGTGCCAGCCATCATTTGGTCTGCCTTGTTCTTGCTGATTCTATTCGTATTGAACTATTTTTCAGCTCGTTCCTTTGGTGAAAGTGAATATCTATTCTCTAGTATTAAGGTTATTACAGTTATCGTATTTTTACTATTAGGTACATTATTGATCCTTGGCGTAGGTAATCCATCTCCAGGATTCCATAATTGGACCTTAGGTGAGGCACCATTTGTAGGGGGATTCTCCTCTATCTTAGCTATCTTTATGATTGCTGGGTTCTCTTTCCAAGGGGTAGAATTAATCGGTACTGCTGCTGGTGAATCGGAAGATCCAGAGAAAAATATTCCAAAAGCCATTAACTCTATTTTTTGGCGTATTTTGCTGTTCTATATTGGTTCATTCATTGTCATTGGTTTCTTAATTCCTTATAATGATCCAAACTTATTGAACAGTTCTGTAGAAAATGTGTCCATCAGTCCATTTACATTGGTATTTGACCGTTTCGGATTTGACTGGGCAGCTCATTTCATTAATGCTATCTTATTGATTGCCGTATTATCTGCTGGTAATTCTGGTTTATTCTCCTCCACACGCATGCTTTATGCATTGTCTAAATCAGGAGATGCACCAAACGTATTTGGTTCCATTAACAAACGAGGTGTACCAGTTCCAGCATTATTGGCAACAGCAGCTTTTGGTTTGTTTGCCTTCTTAACATCCTTAATTGGGGAAGGTCAAGCTTACACTTGGTTGATTAATATTAGCGGTATGAGTGGATTCATCACATGGGTGGGCATTGCTATTGCACATTATCGTTTCCGTCGTGCTTATGTGGCACAAGGTCATGATGTATCCAAATTGCCTTACAAAGCATCTTGGTTCCCATTTGGTCCATTGTTTGCTTTGGCATTGTGCTTGATCATTATTGCTGGTCAAAACTATACAGCCTTCATGGGTGAAAGTATTGACTGGTATGGAGTATCCGTTGCGTATATTGGTCTTCCAGTATTCTTCGCTGTGTACTTATGGTATAAAGCAAAATATAAAACAAAAGTAGTTCCTCTAAAAGAAGTTGACTTATCTCGCGATTTTGAGGACTAATAGAAACAGCCTATGGGAAGAAATTCCCGTAGGCTGTTTTGCTGTTGCTAAGTAAATTTATAAGTAAGATAGGATACTATAGGAAGTAGGTTATAAGATAATTTTTTGTTGAGTTCTTATATATTTTATGAATATATGAGTATTCTAGAATTTGATAATATGATAGTATAGTAAAAGTGACAATTAAGAGTCTAGTGACATATGGTGAGAGAAAGGGGAATATACATGGAAACAAAAAGAACAACAAATACAATATGGTCTGCCTTTCGATATGGTTTTCTTAAAATAACACCGTTATTATTGGGATTTTTATTTTTAGGACTATCCTATGGCATTTATATACATTCTATGGGATTTTCTTGGGGCTATACATTGGCATTGAGTGCTCTCATTTATGCAGGGTCTATGGAATTTGTAACTGTAGCTATGTTACTATCTCCCTTTGATCCAGTAAGTGCTTTCTTGATTACACTCATGGTTAATGGTCGTCATATATTTTATGGATTATCCATGCTAACAGTGTATCGGAATACAGGGTGGTTAAAAACGTATTTGATATTTGGAATGACAGATGAAAGTTTTTCTATCAATTATATATCACAAATTCCTACTGAAATTTCCAAGAAATGGTGTTATTTTTTGTAACTCTATTGAATCAGTTATATTGGGTTGTGGGTTCTGTCATAGGTAATCTTTTTGCATCTGTATTATCTTTTAATGCGAAAGGATTAGAATTTGTACTAACTGCACTCTTTATTGTATTGGCTTTGGAGCAATATAAAATGCAACGAAATTTGATTAGCTCTGGCATAGGATTAGTGATTCCTGGCGTTGCCTTGATTGTATTTGGCAGTGAACACTTTATGATTCCTGCTATGATTGGTATTGTGGTGATGCTAAGTCTATTACGTAATACAATGGAGGGAGAGCAATGACTTTCACGGAACAAATTATAACCATTGCCATTGTTGTACTAGGCACCATGGCAACACGATTTTTACCATTTATCATATTTAACTCGAAAACGAAAACACCTGCTTATGTGCAGTATTTAGGTAAAGTATTGCCATCGGCGACGATGAGTTTGCTGGTTGTATTTTCTTTACGACATGTGGACTTATCTGGTGTGTATCATGGAATGCCGGACATGATCGCCGTAGCTGTGACGGTATTACTCCATTTGTGGAAGGGCAATATGTTTCTATCCATTGGGGGCGGAACGATATTGTACATGGTTTTAGTGCAACAGGTATTTATTTAATAGTATCCATGTGTTATTAGAGATATCATGAGGTGGAATCGTGACAATACTTTGGCAGTATGACTATATGAGTAAGGTATCATCACTATAGTAAGCAAATAGAAAGGGTCTGTGAAAGCCTTTTTAGCTAGCTCTGTTGTTTTACTTGTATAGAAGGAATTATTCTAAATATGATATAATACGAGTAATGAAATTTGAATTAGATTCAGTTTGAATATAAAGGAGATATCATGATTATTACAACAACAATGCAAATTGAAGGACAACCAATTAAAGAATATAAAGGAATCGTATTTGGAGAAGTTGTAGAAGGTCGTAACTTTGTGAAAGACTTTTTCTCTTCTATTCGAGATGTTGTAGGGGGTCGTAGCAATAGTTATGAATCATCTTTAGCTAGCGCTCGTGAAGCGTCTTTAAAAGAAATGGAAAAACGTGCAAAAGCTATGGGAGCCAATGCCATTGTAGGCGTATCTGTAAGTTATGAAACATTGGGCGAAACGAATGGTATGCTCATGGTAACATGCACAGGAACAGCGGTTGTTATTTAGTATGTGTTAGAGTTACTTTTACAAATAGCAACCAAGTATTATATAAGAATGTAGAAGTATTTCAATATATTTTTTTAGTATTGAAATATAATTTAGTAAAAATAGACAGTAAGTATTGTACTAGAATACATAACTATTCAAAGTTAGTAGATGATTAGTTAGATACATGTAGTATAGTTTTATAGATAGGAATCGATAAGGAGAGATAGAATCAGTGGGCAGTGACATAGGTATAGAAATTTTAATTGTAGTCATACTCATCATTTTAAATGGTCTATTTTCCATGACGGAATTAGCTATTATTAATGCTCGTAAAGGGTTATTAGAAGAAAAGGCAGAAGCTGGTAGTAGTGGAGCTCGCATGGCCATTGAGCTAGCGGAAGATCCAAATGAAATGTTTTCTACTATACAAATTGGCATTACTTTGATTAGTATCGTCACTGGTTTGTATTCTGGAGCTACCTTTTCCGATCCTATGGCGACATATATTAAAGAACATATACTATGGCTAGCTGATTATGCGGATACGATAAGCCCTATTTTTATCGTATCCTTAACAACCTATTTATCCTTGGTCATAGGAGAATTGGTACCGAAACGGTTGGCCTACAATTCTCCAGAATCCATTGCCATCATGATGGCCATCCCTATGAAATACTTCGCCACTATTACAAAACCATTTGTGGCACTTCTCAGTATGTCTACGACGATGCTATTGAAAGTATTAGGCGTCAAACACAAGGAAGAAGCACCGGTGACGGAATCGGAAATTAATAAAATGCTCGTACAAGGTGTGGAACTAGGCGCTTATGAAGAAGAAGAGCCAGTGTTAGTAGAAAATATTTTCCGCTTAGCTGACCTCGATGCCAGCGATATTATGACACCTCGTACGCAGTTGACGTGGATTGATATTAACGCTAGTGATGAGGACATCCTAGAAACCATTATGGAATGTAATGAACATCGTATTCCAGTAGGTGACGATTCTTTGGATGAGTTGAAAGGATTAGTGTCTTCCGTGGATGTGTTGGCACAACAGATGAAAGAAAGCCATCGTCCGATGAAAGATATTCTAGCTTATTGCATGCGTAAACCAGTGCTTGTACCAGAATCCTTGTCCTTAATGAAAGTATTATCTACTTTCAGAGAAGAAGGTACTCATGAAGCTATTGTACTAGATGAATATGGTGGCATGAGTGGAATGATTACGTTCCACGACATTATGGAAGAAATCGTGGGATTGATGCCATCTGGAGAAGAGGAAAAGAAAGAAGAAGAAAATCGTATTGTTCAACGAGAAGACGGTACGTATCTTGTAGATGGTCTTATCAGCATTGAAGAACTGAAAGAATACTTTGAAGTGGATGAATTATTACCAGGTGAAGAAGAGGATCTGTATAAAACATTAGGGGGATTCGTGACCTACTTAATCGGTCGTATTCCTAAAGAAGCTAATCGCTGTCACTATGGGCCATTGCAATTTGAGGTCATGGATATGGATAACACGCGGGTGGATAAAGTAATGGTGACACGGAAAGTAGCGGTGAAGAGTAGTTTAGACTAGAATTATGTATTTTAGATGAATCTATAAATAGATTACAAATCCTAATATGTAATGATTTTTAGAGATTTATTCTATGGAACAGAATGATTATTGGATAAAAAATATAAATAAAACAGAGGAAAGTTGATGATAAAGTACGACTTTCCTCTGTTTTATTCTATTCATAATGTGTCCATAAACTAATTATTTTAACAACTTTTTCTTCCTCAAAGATCTCATACACAAGTCGATGTTGGATATTAATGCGACGTGAATATAGACCCTCTAAATCGCCTACCAATTTTTCATACCTTGGCGGTGTTTGGTAAGGATTTACTTTAATAATCTCTAGTAATGCCTTTGCTTTTGTATCAAGTTTTGCAGATTTTAACTTAGGTATATCTTTCACAGCAGATTTTGTATAAGTTAACGTATACATTACCAAATAACCTCTTCTTCTGAAATACATTCGGATAATGGAGTGTTTTTTCCTTCTAGTAAAGTTTCTTTCATACTAGGTTTGGATGTTAAATATAAAGTTTCTAACAAGGATAAATAATCATCTTCACTTAATAGGACGGCATTACCATCTTTAGTGCTGATGCTAAGTGGTTCATTGTATTTAATAGTCTGTGTTAAATA